>CAZYSR010000274.1:0-5265 GCA_964649525.1 uncultured Gammaproteobacteria bacterium | reverse complement strand
TACGACGGTCGTCGCATAGCGGGTGCAAAACGACGGTTGTGTCCTTTCGTGCTTCAACTATTTCATCCAGGTAGCAGATGCCCCCCTGACGCACAGCCTGAGTTAGCGGTCCATCCTGCCAAATTGTTTCGTCATCTTTGATCAGATATCGACCCAAAAGGTCCGCCGCAGACAACTCATCGTGACATGCAACTGTTAATAACGGACGCTCAAGCTTTGCAGCCATGTGTCTGACGAAACGCGTCTTGCCGCAGCCTGTAGGACCTTTCAGTAGTACCGCTAAACGCCGCCGATAGGCAGAGCGGAAGATGTCAATCTCCTCATTCTGTGGGAGATAGAAGGGCAATTGTCTATCGTTCATGACAGTCGACATCAACTCAGCGCTACTGCCGAAACCAGGGTTGATTCTGTATACTTCAAACTATTCTCCCTTTTTTGATTGCACCCGGGCCAATTCACAGTCTATGTTCCGATTAATTTACCGTCTTATTGTTCAGAGAATTCAAGAATATAAGACAAAACGCACCGCGACAAAAAAGCAACAGATAAAGCGGCACTCGCGCAAATCAAGCGTTAATCGTAAGTACTGGGTGTTTGTCGGTGTATTTTGCATTATCTGTGCAACTGCTATTGCATTCTCCTTACACAGACACTTCAATTTACCAAGGCTATATCTCGATCCCAAGACTGCACAATTGAAAATAAACGTTGACTCAGTTGACACACCGCCATTGGTGATTTATCTGGAGCAATGGCCACCGCCTTTGACACCCGTACCAGAGAATGACAGCGTCAGTCGTATCGTGATTCAAGATAGCAAATTTGTTCCTAAGTTTCAATTGATCACAGCCGGCAGCACCGTTGAAATCATAAATGAAGACTCAATCCTTCACAATACACACATTGACGACGGAAAGAATACGGTGTTTAACGTTGCAACACCACTCAAAAGTGTGACCGTTCGAAAGACACTCACTTCAACAGGTATCTTGAATGTACGCTGCGACTTGCATCCGGGGATGTACAGCTGGGTTTTCGTGCCACCAGCACCTCAATATTCGGTTCTTCAGGAACCTGACCTGATCCACTGGACCAATATTCCCCCTGCAACTTATCGGTTAATTTCATGGCAGCCAGAACAAACCCCTCAACATCGGATCATAACCCTGTCGTCAGGTAAGCAATACACCCTACAACACCACCAACGGAATCAGTAATATTGTCAATTGAATCCTGATCCACCATTCGTCAGTGTCGTGGATTGACCTCACTGTCAATGAGTCGGTTTGAAAAGTCACAATGAAATGAATTTACCTATACAATAAATTATCATTTGCCAACTTCCAGATGTGCATTCATCGGAAGTGGATGATTGAAACTTAATCGACAATCTGCTAGGAGGTACTATATGAGTCGTGATGAACATCGACATATACCTACTTTAAAGCGAGAACTGGCGGAAGGAAAAATCACCCGACGTGATTTTCTGCGCTATTCGAGCTTGCTTGGGTTGTCGGCAGCTGCTGCATACAAGTTTGCTGGCGACATCACAGGCGTCAAATTTATTCCAACCGCGCGAGCGGATACGCCGAAAGGCGGCACCCTTCGAGTCTCCATGCGGTGTCCAACTATTGCTGACCCCCACATTTTTCAATGGGTCTACGATTCAAATATCACTCGACAGGTGGTTGAATATCTGACTCTTACCGGACACGACAATGTGACCCGTCCCGGACTGTTGGAAGGCTGGGAAGCCAGTGATGATTTGATGACTTGGACGCTAAGGATTCGTCCAGAGTTGAAGTGGCACAGTGGTCGAGACTTTGTTGCTGAAGATGTTGCCTGGAACCTGAATCGAGTTCTTGATCCGAATACCGGTTCATCTGTACTGGGTCTGATGAAGGGCTACATGATGAATGATGCTGGCGATGGACTTTGGGATGCGAATGCCATTGAAGTCGTCGACGGCAAGACTGTTCAACTGAACATCAAGGTTCCACAAATTGCTGTTCCTGAGCATCTGTTCCACTATCCACTGCCAATGATCGATCTGGATGAAAACGGCGTATTTGGCGTGGGTTCCAATGGAAATGGTGCGTTTGAACTGGTTGAATATGTTCAGAATGGAAAGGCAACACTTGTCGCACGTGATGACTATTACGGGGATGGCCCCTACCTGGATCGAATTGAATTTGTTGATTTGGGAGACGATCCTTCCGCAACGCTTTCAGCTCTGTCTTCGGGCCAGGTACACGGATCCTATGAAGGAACCATTGCGCAGATTGACATCTACCGCGGTATGCCCGGCGTCAGCGTACACGAAGCGACAACGGCGAAAACCGGTGTTGCGCGTGGACAGGTTGATCAGGCTCCTTTTGATGATCCAAGAGTACGTCGTGCGATGCGAGTGGCGATTGATCCACCTCGCTGCCTTGAGTTGGCGCATGCAAATTCAGGCGCACCAGGCGAACATCACCATGTTTGCCCGGTCCATCCTGATTATGCAGTCTTACCTGCAATTCAAAGGGATCCTGAAGCTGCAAAGGCTTTGCTTGCTGAAGCTGGTCATGCGGATGGAATCGACGTTGAAATCGCATGTAAAGGCGACCCGCCTTGGGAACTTGCAGCCGTGCAAACCATGGTTGAACAGTGGAAAGAAGCAAATATTCGCGTTAATATTAATCTGCTTCCATCTGCTGACTTCTGGGATGTGTGGGATAAGGTACCATTTGGCTTCACTTCATGGACACATCGTCCGCTTGGTTTCATGGTTCTTGGTTTGGCTTACCGATCCGGTGTACCTTGGAATGAGTCTCACTACGCCAATCCGGAGTTCGACGCAGTCTTGACTAAGGCTGAAGGAACATTGGATCTTGAGGCACGTAGAGAGCTGATCAGGCAACTTGAAGTCATCATGCAGGAGGATGGACCCATCACGCAACCGCTGTGGCGATCGGTCTACTCTGCATGGAGTGATAAGGTGGTCAATTTTGCGCATCACCCAACCAGTTACATTTTCGGTAACACGCTGGGACTCAACGCCTAGAGTTAACCACTCCTAAAAAAAAGGCCTTCCAAATGGAAGGCCTTTTTTTGTGGTTATCGATTCTACACCATTTAGAACATCCGAACCCATGCGATGATTAGATTGGATTAGCGCGGCTGACAATTCGAACACCTCTATAAAAGCGGACCGCAGAATATTGGAGATAACCGCTTGATCAAATGAATTTCTGATGAGTTTGTAAGTTGTTGAGTCAGCAGGTTGTGTGGGAATCGCTTTATTGGCGGACAGATCGTCGCAAAATTGGACTTGCAATTAGCAGAAAGTCAGATTTGGTAGAATGTATGCAGTTGTAAGATAAATGCCAATCTGTTATACTTTCGTATAACACTGGAGATCATTTATGCATACGGTAAACTTACGCAAGGTTGGCGGTTCAATTATGCTTGCCATACCCCCTGTTCTTCTTAATCTACTCAATCTCAAAGACAAAGACATAGTAAAAATTGATGTCGAGGACGATCAGATAATTATTAGACCGGGAAAACGTCCCAACTACACACTCGACGAGCTTTTGGCACAATGTGATGAAGACTACATCGTTACAGATGAGGACCGTGAGTGGGATGAAGCGAATCCAGTTGGCAATGAATTGTTGTAGTGGATCGGGGTGATATCTGGGTCGTCAACCTGGAACCCTCGGTTGGTCACGAACAAAAAGGATTTCGACCAGTATTGATTGTATCTCCGGCTGCTTTCAACAAATTGACCAACGTACCAGTAGTACTGCCAATTACCACGGGCGGCAGTTTCGCACGTAGGCGAGGTTTTGCAGTTTCACTTGAGAATGCCGGTACTCAAACAACTGGAATAATTCGTTGCGATCAGCCTCGTGCTCTTGATATTGTGGCCAGAAAGGGGCAGCATGTCGAATCTGTTCCTAGGATCATTGTAGATGACGTCCTCGCTCGCCTCGCTACGATTCTCGAATAGACAGTAATCAGTTATCCTATCGCACCACACTGGTACGCTCAACACTACTGCTTACCGGGACAGTAGCGGTAAAATTCAAAAAACACTGCCAACCTAACCAAACCGCCACTTTCGATCTTTGTGATGGCTTTAGCATCCGCCACCTTGAACGATTTGATTTGCTTAGAATCGGAGTTTCTAATCCCGAAAATAGCAGCCTGGCCAACTGCTATGCGACAGCTGGCACATCAATCACAGGTTCAACCTGCCTCAATTCATCTAGCGGTATGTGACAGGCAATATGATGATTCTCAGAATCTGACTGAACCGGCGGTCGTTCCTCTTCACAAATCTTTCCAATCTTTCGCGGACATCGAGTCTCGAACGGACACCCTTTAGGTGGATTGAGCACACTGGGCAAATTGCCTTCCAGCACAATTTCACGCTTAGAAACTTCCGGGTCGGCAATGGGTACAGCGGACAACAGAGCTTCAGTGTAGGGATGGTATGGCGGTTGAAATACTTCTCTGGTTAAACCCTGCTCCATGACCTGTCCAAGATACATCACTAAAATGCGATCGGACAAATAGCGAACAATACTTAAATCATGACTGATAAACAGAAGGGTCATCTTCCGTTCACGCTGTAAATCCATCAGCAGTTCAGTAATCGCCGCAGCAACCGAAACATCCAGCGCGGAAACCGGCTCATCTGCAATGATCATTGATGGCTGACCGGCAAAGGCACGCGCAATACCGATTCTCTGTTTCTGTCCGCCCGACAACTGACGCGGACGACGGTAGTAGAAATCCCGGGGCAGCTTAACGATGTCGAGTAGCGACATCACCATATCTCGAACCTTTTGCCGATTGCTCTCAACACCAAACTTTGTAATGGCGCGACCGATCTGCTGACCAACGGTATGGCTCGGATTCAGCGTATCGCTAGGATTTTGGAAAACCATCTGCATTGACGCTAACTGGGTATTTGAGCGTGAGTGGACGGAAACATCCTGGATCGGTTCACCATTCAGGAAAATCTCACCACCAGTTGCGGTTTCAAGACCCAGCAGCACCTTCGCCAATGTCGATTTTCCACAGCCCGACTCCCCGACAATAGCCAACGTCTCAGATTCATGTGCCTCAAAATCAATCTTTTCATTCGCCTTAACCAGTTTGACGCTGGTTCCGCTCATCACAGCCTTGAGTGATCGATCATGCATGGAGTAGTATTTTTGCATGTCTATCACCTTGAGCACCTCGTGACCAATGCCAGCCGCTTCTTTGGAC
>CAZYSR010000273.1:0-2389 GCA_964649525.1 uncultured Gammaproteobacteria bacterium | reverse complement strand
CAGTGTTTTCACATTTCCAAATTCGGTCATTGGTCCTAGAAGCTCTTGGAGTGAATCAGCATCAATCTCAAAGACGGTAGATGGTTGAGGCACAACTTCTTCCGGATATCTGTCAGGAGAAATCAAACGTCCTAATTCCGCAGCGTGACGACAGATTTCCTTGTCAGCATTGAGGCCAGCAGGAAAAATTTCTTCCACCAGTGATTCATAGGCCGCGGCATCATTGCGAGTGGTGCGGCAGGCTAATGAATAAATGATTGCTCCAATATCGTCTGGTTGTTTGCTGCGCTTAGCAAGTAAGACCTTCTCCGCTCCAGGAATGTCTCCATCACGCAAGTGCTGTATGACACTGACAGGTGCGACTTTATCAGCCCAGGCTATTGTTTCAGCTAGTTTTTGCTGCTGTTCTTGTGCATCTTTTACCTTTTGATGTTCGGCTTTGGGAGGACTTGACTTAGGTTCCGGCTTCTTCGGAGAGACGAGTGTCAATTCAAACAAAGCCAACCCTGAAGTGAGTACAAATAGCGCTCCGAAAAAAACCAGACCGACAATCAGTAACCAAACGACACGCGCTGATGGGTCCTGTTCACTGCGCTGGACAACCCATTCCCAAAGGTCCTTGAGGTGCTCACCCTCAATTTGGGTTGCTTCCAACAGCAGGTAGGAGAATGTCTGCTGTAGAGCCGAGACTAATGAGGCCAGTTCGAAATCCAATTGTTCTTGCGATACTGAGAATCAATAGTTTTTTGATTCAACCGAATTGCTTTCCAAATAGGTATTTTAGATTCTCACCTCATTCAACAACAATCTATTGATCGTTCCTGTTGGGATCACCCATACCTGGTGCAGCAACGTTGCAAATGATCTGGCAGATCTACTGTTGTATCAACTATCAGATGCCGAACAGCACCAATTGATTGGATAAAGAATAACAGTAACTACTCTTCGCTTCCAAACAGGCATGAGAGTGATTTGGACTGCTGGCTGATCATCAGACTTGCATGTGCGAAAATTCCCGACACTCATCACCGCAAGAATGATGTCATGTGCGATAGCGGAATGCCGAACTCAAGCTGTTAGCTTTGGAGCATCTGCCGTTGCGATTGAAGCACCTCCAACTGTGCCAGTCCCCTGATCACCCTCTCAGTCCTGTCTGAGCGACTTTGGGAACCAGACGCAGGTGAGATGGCACTGCTCTTTGCACGCCGCCTTTGGTTTCCTCAGCACCATAGTGGCCGAATGGCTCGAATTTAGCGGGCGGCTCCGCCAGCTCGAATACCCCGTCCGCCACATCAATCAGATAGATGCCCGAGTCCCAGACCAGCTCGCGATGCCGCTTGTCGATCTCCACCACTGCCAATATCGGATACACCGGCGCATTCCGATGCTCCGGCTCCAAAGCCCGAAACATATCCACATGTCGCCACACCTGCCGCAGATGCTCTGGCCTGAACCGGCTCTTGATCTCAATCAGATACACCACCGTCGTGCCATTTCGCGCCACGCCCCAGGCGTCAATTTCCACTTCGCCGTGCTTCTCGGACCTGTGGGAATAAGTGTCCTCGTAATGCGCATCAAAACGCTTCTTGAGAATTCGCCTGAGCGAGGGTTGCGCCAGAGCTTCGGTGAAAGCTCCGAACTTGTTGCCGTAATCGCCAAGCTGCCTGCCTTGTTCCTTTATCCGCTTGGTTTGTTCCTTCATCTTCCTGGTCTGTTCCTTCCTCTTCCTGTTTTGTTCCTTCAACTTCCTCGTCTGTTTCTTCGTCTTCGCCGTCAGCTCCGCAATGCGCCGCTCATTTTCTTTCGACAGATCACGCGTCTCCCGGGTGACTTTTTCAGTCTCTTTGCGCAGTTCGGCGATTTCCGCATCAGATTCTTCTCGCGATTTGGCAATGCGCTGATAAATCCGTTCGGTCTCTTCGCGTATTGCCTGGATTCTCTCCTCAGATGTCGTCATTCTGCCCCCTGCATTCGGATCTGTCTGCCCGTTCATGGTACTTTCGGCAAAAACATCAGCTTGCGAACCGATGGCTGCCGGTGATGTAAAAATGATAGCACATAAGCATTTGGCTGACTGTTCGCTGCTGGGCATTCCGGCACCTTGAAGAATCAGGCGCCGCCGCTCAGCATGGCTGCGAGAGCAAACCTAACGCGTCGTTTGCCAATCCATCATCAGATCGTCGTTCCTAATCCGACTTCTGCCTATCGACTTGAAACTAGACTGTACCGTCAATGAGGTACTCGGCAATTTGTATGCTGTTCAAGGCGCCGCCTTTCCTGACATTGTCAGAAACGATCCATAGATTCAGGCCCAAGTCATGGGAAATGTCTTCTCGAATGCGGCCGACAAAAACATCATCTCGATTCGCAGCCTCAGTGACAGCTGTTG
>CAZYSR010000272.1:0-2375 GCA_964649525.1 uncultured Gammaproteobacteria bacterium | reverse complement strand
GTCTCACGGTGTCGTTAACCCGGAGCTTCGAGAAAAACTAATGAATGCGTACTTGACTCTCGGTTGCTTTCAGGAAGTGCCGGGAGTGCTGAAAGCACTAAAGGAAAATGGATTACAGACAGCCATTTTGTCGAATGGCTCCCCGAACATGTTACTACCTGTCGTGGAAAACTCTGGATTTTCAGACTATATGGATATATGTCTGTCAGTTGATGAAGTTGGCATCTTCAAACCGACTGCGCAAGTCTATCAAATGCCCTGTGACCACTTCGATGTTAAGCCTGAAGAGATTGCATTTATGTCGTCCAATTGCTGGGATGCCATTGGAGGGGCACATTTCGGATACCAAGTGGCTTGGTGTAATCGTTACAATCAACAGCTTGATCGATTACCTGCCAAACCGCGTACTGAAATTAAAGACCTGACTGAACTTCTGCCACTACTCGGTATCAGCTAGTTTCAATACAGAACTCATTCGGTACAGGTATCGAAGGTCATTGACTTCGAGATTGCTTACGCGACGCACAAACGCTACATAGCAGGTCCAGGTAAGGGTTAAATGCTGTGTCGGGATATTGCCGCCATGTATCAGGCGGTGAAAACTCATCACGCCAGATTCCGGATTGATTTCGCTTTGCTTCCTGTTCGAACTGCATGTACTCTGTTTCTGTCCCCACAGTCAGTGCCCATCCTTCTTCGACTAACTGTCTGCCAAGGTCAACTTCACCAACATTGCAGCGAGCAAGTGACACTGCGTCATTTTTTTGTATGATGGTGCACCGAAACGACGAGCTTTTGATCAGTTCGTTGAGCCTCAGTGTTGCTTTGGCACCACACGGCCATAACTTACCATCTCCCTGACATTTTGTAGTGGCCTGCGGAACAGAAATGTCAGCGAGTACAATCTTATCACCTTGATATTTAAGAGTATTGTCAGCCAGTAGCTTGACCTCATCGGCACTTGTCGAGACAGAGTAAAAAGAAACAAACGATGCTGTCAGCAGTGTCAGGCAGAACATACGGGCAGTTTGTATTGTCGGATAAAGATATCCTGAACTTACTGTACACACAATCGGCTTAAAATCCATGATGTCAAGACTATTTCTAGAGGTTGGGACTATGAAATTGAAACTGTTTAAGAACTCGGTTCGGTCGACACTGCTCTTTATTTTATTGCCTCTAGCAGCCTCTGTACATGCTGCAGACTGGTCCATTTTTCACGCTGAACCACCTGAATCCAGTTCAAGAACTCTTGATCATTCAGAGTGGACAGACATTCTGTCAAAGTACATCAGTCAACGTGAAGGATTGAATTATTTTCTTTACGGTCAGGTTAGTGAAGATGATTTTGAACGACTTGAAGATTACATTGAAGAATTGGAGTCTGTAACCGTAACGGAATTGGATGCCGATCAGCAGTTTGCCTATTGGGTCAATCTCTATAACGCGTTGACCGTTTGGGTCATTCTAGAGCACTATCCCGTTGATACGATTCGAGACATTTCCTTCAGTCTGCTGACGCGCGGTCCTTGGAAGGAGGAGTTTGTGTCAGTGCAAGATGTCGATTTGACTCTGGATAACATCGAACACGATATCTTGCGTCCGGTTTATGAAGACAACAGAATTCACTACGCCGTCAATTGCGCTTCGATCGGCTGTCCAAACCTGCAGAAAGTTGCATTCACCGCTGAAAATCTGGAAGAGCAGCTAGAGAAGGCTGCCAGAGAATATGTTAATCACCCGCGTGGTGCCAGAATCGAAGATGATGAATTAATTGTCTCAAGCATTTATGACTGGTATCGTGAGGATTTCGGTGATTCTGAAATCGGTGTTATAGAACACTTGCTGGAATATGCCTCAAGTGAACTCGCGGAGGAACTGCAAGACTTTGATGAAATTGATGACCACGAATACGACTGGAGGCTGAACGAGTAAGGGTATGCTCGACAAGAAGCACATTACAGTCATCATTCCAGCGTTAAATGAAGAAGCTTCGATTGGCAGAGTTATCAGGGAAATACCAAAATTCGTTGATCAGGTAGTAGTCGTTGACAATAATTCCACGGATGCCACAAGGGGAGTTGCGGAAAAGGCTGGTGCTCGAGTCATCCCAGAACCTCGTACGGGATATGGCCGGGCTTGTCTGACCGGTATTGAGGCATCAGGCAAGACTGACATATTTGCATTCATCAACGGGAGCTATAGCGACTATCCAGAAGATTTGAATCCTTTAGTGAAATCCGTTGCAACGGACCAGTGTGATCTCGCAATTGGTTGTCGACAAGAGAACCCGAATGAGGTGAGAGGATTATTCAGGCATCAAAAGTGGGGTACGCAACTGGCTTGTTTCACGATTTGGCTGCTCCACCGTTACC
>CAZYSR010000271.1:0-2548 GCA_964649525.1 uncultured Gammaproteobacteria bacterium | reverse complement strand
ATATAGCGGTCGCAAATAAGGATTGACTTTTTTCTCTATATCGCCGGGCAGAAACCCAATGCGTTCTCCAGCTTCAACTACCGGTCTCACCAGTACAATTCGGCTAACCCAGTCATTTGCCAAAGCATGCGCTGCGCTGGCAACTGCGAGATAAGTTTTTCCGGTACCGGCTGGTCCAACGCCAATCGTAATGGAGTTCTTTGCAATGCTGGAGAGGTAGAACTGCTGTGTTTTTGACCGCGGACGAATTGTGGTCTTACGAATTTTGAGCTTTACCGACTCTTCTACTTGTTCGTCAATGTTCATACGACCAATGGCATTCTGAATGTCATTGGGGCCGATGATGTCGCTTTGCTCCGTCAAGTCGTAAAGATCTCGCAAAAGCGTTTCGACTTCCTGCGCGGGAATTGGGTCACCGTCAATCTGAAACAGGTTGCCACGATTGGAGACGCGCACACCAAAGTGCCGTTCGATCGATTTGATGTTGGCGTTAAACTGTCCGCACAACTGCGCGAGACGTTTGCTGTTGGCCGGCGCCAAAGCAAAAACGTTGGCGATTCGGGCTGTACTCGTGTAGTCGGTCAATTCAGTTGGAGACAAACTCCTGGCTTTGATGATGAGATTGAGCGATACCCCGCAGGGAGTTTGGCATGGCTGCCGTAATCAGCACGTCTATAAATTGGCCCTGCCAGGTTTCGGGTCCGTCAAAATTGACCACTCGATTGTTTTCCGTACGACCGCACACTTGACTGTCACGACGCCGAGACACACCGTCGACCAGCACCGACTGAACTGTGTTCACCATCGCGTCACTGACGGTAACTGCGAACGAGTTAATTCTTGCCTGAAGCTCATAGAGTCTTTCTTTCTTTTCTTCCTCACTGGTTTCATCCTGCAGCAATGCTGCAGGTGTCCCTGGTCTCTTACTATACAGGAAACTGAAAGAATGATCGAATTCAACCTCGTCAATCAAGTCCATTGTCTGTCGAAAATCATGGGCCGTTTCACCTGGAAAGCCCACGATAAAATCGGAAGAAATTGATATCTGTGGACAATATGATCGCACATTTTCAATGATTTGCAAATAGTCTTTACGCGTGTAGCGTCGTTTCATACGCGCTAGAATCTTGTCTGATCCACTTTGAACGGGCAGATGAAGGTGTTTCGCCAGCGATGGCAATTCGCCGTGAGCCCGAGCCAGTTCATCCGTAAATTCCAGTGGATGGGAAGTCGTATAGCGAATTCGCCCAATACCTTCGATCTCATTGACATACCTAAGCAGTGTGGCAAAATCAATTACTTCGCCTCTGTGGTTAACAGTACGATAGGCATTGACATTCTGTCCGAGCAGGGTAACTTCACGAACACCCTGTTCGGCAAGTTCATAGATTTCTGTAATCACGCTGTCAAAGGGACGACTGTACTCTTCACCGCGCGTGTACGGTACTACGCAGAAACTGCAGTATTTGCTGCAACCCTCCATAATCGAAACGAAGGCACGCGGTCCATCTACTTGTCTTGGGGGCAGGCAGTCGAACTTCTCGATTTCAGGAAACGAGATGTCGATGTGCGGTTTGCGGGTTGAAACGGTTTGGTCAATCAGTTCGCTCACGCGATGATAGGTCTGCGGACCGAAAATAAAATCGACATACGGCGCTTTTTTCAGAATCGCCTCGCCTTCCTGACTGGCGACGCAGCCGCCTACACCGATCAAGAGATCGGGGTTTGAATGTTTCCAGGGCCGCCATCGCCCCAACTGTGAATACAGCTTTTCTTCGGCCTTTTCGCGCACTGAACAGGTGTTGAGCAATAAAACGTCTGCATCTTCTGGATTGTCGATCGCGCGATAACCATGAGACCCAGCCAGAGACTCGACCAGTCGGTCTGAGTCATACTCATTCATCTGACAACCGAAGGTTTTGATGTAAAGTTTCTTTTCCATTCGAATTTGTGATCGACCCGGGTTGAACACCCGATTCTCTTCAGACATAGAATAGCGCGTAAGCGGCTATTGTATCAACAGTATAGTCAGGCAGTGACAGAGCAAATTGAGTACTTTAGTTCCAGACATCGGTGCTGAGATATCGTTCACCGGTATCCGGAAGTATGGCCAGCAGTGTTTTGCCCTTTGACTCCGGCCGACTTGCGACGGTCAGCATTCCGCTGGTAGCAGCACCGGAGGATATGCCCGCAAATATTCCTTCCTCTCGGGCAAGATAACGGGTAGTTTCATATGCCTCTTCAGTTGAAATTGGCAAAATTTCGTCATAGGAACTGGTGTCCAGAATCTCAGGAATAAATCCAGGCGCGGTACCCATGATTTTGTGCTTGCAGGCAATGCCTTTAGACAAAATCGGCGAGTCTGCAGGTTCGGTTGCAATGATGGTTAGATCAGGATGCCGGTCCTTTAGGTAGTGACGAAGTCCAGTAATGGTTCCGCCGGTACCCGTCGTACAGACCAGGATGTCCAATTCTGTTCCAAAGTCCTCCCAGATTTCATTGGCAGTCGTTTCATGTGACTCTGGATTGGCAGGGTTGAAGTGTTGGC
>CAZYSR010000270.1:0-1890 GCA_964649525.1 uncultured Gammaproteobacteria bacterium | reverse complement strand
GTCTCCGCATTTGCTTCGATTTCCTTACGCTTACGACGGTTTGTAGTGATTATTTCAGCGAGCCGTCGCATTCCAACGGCATTGAACGCGTTGTTTTCATCCAAAGCTGAAAATGGGGTTTGGTCTAGCTCCGTTACAGATACAGATTCAAGCTGTAGTCCTATGTTTTCGATACCCGACCGCAGCAAACCCGCCACTTCACTGGCAAATAAAGGCCGATTTTCATGAAGTTCGTCCATCGTCCGCGTCGCCGCAACGGCCTGCGTGGCATCAAAGAAACGACCACGCAGAAATTCGCTAAGACGCTCTGTTGAAAGTGACCGTGCACCGATGGTTTGAGCAGCCGTCGCAATTCCATCCTTGGTAGGAATCACCCGTACATGGAATGCAACATTGACATCGACCCTTAGTCGATCGCTAGTCAATAGGGAGTGCTCACCCCGCCTGGAAATATCGACATAAAATGTGCGCATGTCTACTACTTCTACCTGATGAAGAAACGGTAGAACCAAGCATCCCGCGTCCATCACTGTCTTCTGCCCACCCGCGCCCGTTCGAATCAATGCGCGGTCTCGCGACCCTTTGTGATAGAACCGATTCAGAACAACGATTGCAATCACAACAAAGAGTAAAGTCAGAACGACAGCAATTACCCACTCCATTTTTGTTTTCCTCCCGCCGTTCGAGATTTGGTGGCGACTCTGAATATCAATCCATGCAATAAGGTTTGAAAAGATTGATCTTCATCATGAATTAGTACTTGAGCATTTTAGTTGCTTTATATATTATTTCCATTTCAATTAATATTTGATTTAATCTTTCAGTAACTATTGGTTGCTCAATTTCCCATTGAAATTCTGAAGAACCAATGAACGTATACCGAGAGTTTGCTATGTGCTCGTACAGACTGAGTTGACTGTCAGTACTGTAACTTGCGACTGATTTCGGCACAGCGAAAGGCCAATGCCTTCGGCGAAAAGGTCAACTACCATGCCGTCCGATCTGACCTTTAGATTCTCTGCTTCAGCCTATGTTGGCGTCAGAACTGTCGTAATGGAGAGTAGGCGACACTTGACAGTTGTCGGGATCACAGATTTCGAAACACAAAAGCGAATACTGCTTGCAAATGCATGGCTTTTGTATTCTGAAGTTGTTCAGTGTGGAACGAGTGCTCCTCAGAATCTGAACGCTTCTGTCAAAATTTGCGTGAGTTTGTTCCGAGAATCGGTTGGGGTTGGGGAGTTAAGGTAAGAAAGACTTATTGACGGATCCCAATTCAAACAGGGTCATCAAAATTCTGCATCTTTAAGGGTGTATCTGCCATGCGCAGACAGAACTTCACTTTGAATTGGGCTCCGCTACCGATACAAAATTATGGGTTCAGCACCTCCTGTACTGCAAACTCATAACCTTCAGCTTCAGCAAGGTAAACAGGGCAAGATACTGACCTCTTCTGACTCTGCCAGCGTGCCTGCCTTGGTCCGGGCACCGAAAGCTCATACCTGGAATCAGAATGTGAACTTGTTGTTTGTCGTGTGCTCATCTGGTATCTACCGTCCTGAATACATTTGGCAAGAAAATGGGCACCTTCGTAAACTGATTCAGCAAGTGCATTCAGAGTCGGGGCGGATTCTCCAAAATGCTGATGATAAGACTCTTTAAATTTTTCATTGGCCGAGGATGGAATCTGATTGAAATACCCTGATGAACAGAACAGTCTCTCTGTATGGTCTGCGCCAATTCCGAGCAGCATATTCTCCTCAACAGCGCACGATAGACGAATCGTATGCGTTGCGAATCCAGCACGGGAAAATTCCCGATTAAATCTTACGCTATCGTCACCCACGAGAGACAACAGCACAAGGTCAGGTCGATGTTCTTCCAGTCCTT
>CAZYSR010000269.1:0-5323 GCA_964649525.1 uncultured Gammaproteobacteria bacterium | reverse complement strand
ATTCTGAAGGTCTGTTTCGGTGCCGCTCCAAGGTCGCCAGACGCTTCAAGCAGTGATTCAGGAATTCGTTCAAGCGAAGCCTGAACTGGAAGAATCATAAAAGGCAACCACACGTAAAGCAGTACGATAAAGGTTCCAATATAGCTGACCGCCAACGAGTTGCCACCGACTACCGGTAATGAAAGTACTGAATTCAGGAGAAAAGTTGCTCCGGTTCCCTCAACCACCCAGTTGACAATTCCCTGCTTAGCGAGAATCAGTTTCCACGCATAAATCTTGACCAGATAGCTGGACCAAAGTGGCAACATGACGCCAAGATAAAACAGCGCCTTCATCTTTTGATTGGCGTAACGTGCAGCATAGTATGCAATTGGAAATGCAATCAAAGCAGCCGCTAATGTCACAGCACACGCCATCAATATGGTTCGTAGAATAACATCGAAGTTGGCAGGAGACAGCAGTTCAGCATAGGTTTTGAGTGTGAACTCATAACGAATAAGACCTGAAAACTCGTCAATTGAAAAAAAGCTGTGAAGCAGCAGTGTAAAGAGAGAACCAATGTAAATGATCCCAAGCCACAGTAGCGGCGGCAATAGCAGACAAAATATAAGCAGCCCAGGCTTTTTCCAAAACAAGTCGGTTAGCCGACTACCAGGGGATGAATGCTGGACAGCGAGAGTTGTCGAATTCATTCCTCGTCCATCATGTGCTGCGCGTCGTCTGTCCAGTTGAGAGATACCGTTGAACCGACCGGTGCAGTTATTTCATTGGCATTAATGAGCGCTCCAATTGTTTCTTCACCCAATTCAACTGAAACGTAGTTTGACGCCCCTAGATAGCGAATTGATTTGACCTTCCCATCGATCCGACCCTGCCCCGGATCTCCCAAAATTACAACCTCAGGCCGCAGACTTGTCCAGTTATCAACACCATTACAACGGCTGCTCAATGCAGGTGATAGAACATTCGAAGACCCCACAAAGTGTGCGACAAAACGGGTGCGTGGCGACTGATAGATTTCCTGCGGTGAGCCAACCTGCACAACTTTTCCCTCGTTAATGATCGCAATCTGGTCTGACATGGACAACGCTTCGCCCTGGTCGTGAGTTACAAAAACGAATGTAATACCCAGGGACTGTTGAAGAGTTTTCAGTTCCTCCTGCATCTGTTCCCGAAGTTTCAAGTCTAGCGCACCCAACGGCTCATCCAAAAGCAGTACTCTAGGTTTATTGATAAGGGCCCGAGCGAGGGCCACCCTTTGACGCTGCCCGCCAGACAATTGGGCCGGAATTCGCTGACCAAAGCCCTTAAGTTTAACCATTTCAAGCAGTCTTTCAGCTTCCCTGTGTCGCTCAGGTTTGGCGACACCTCTGACCAGCAAGCCGTAAGCTACGTTGTCCAGCACCTTCAAATGTGGAAACAGTGCATAGTCCTGAAATACTGTATTGATTGGACGACGATTGGGAGGGATATTCTCGGAGCGAACACCAAAGATTTCAATGTGCCCGCTTGTTGGCCGATCGATACCTGAAATCAATCTAAGGCAGGTTGTTTTACCGGAACCAGAAGGCCCCAGCATCGCAAAGAACTCACCTTCCTGAATTTCGAGATCAATACCGTCAACAGCCACTTCCGTATCAAATCGACGCGAAACATTGTCAAATTTGACAGCGACGCTCATTGGTCATCAAATTTGTATGCAATTATCCGAACGCTGCCCAATTTCAATGCATCGGGCAGCGTTGAATGATCAAATGTGAGCGGGCTTTAGCGTCCGCCAATTACACCGATGTAGTCCGACACCCAGCGGTAATAAGGAACGCATTCACCCTGACTTGGACAGCGACTAACTGGTGTTGTCCAGAATTTAATTTTGTCAAAATCTCCCAAACCATTGGTTGCGCAACCCTCAGCGGTTTGCATCCCGCGCCCGTCGGTACAGGCTGAAATCACAGGAGGAACGGCACCGAACCAAACCGATAAATCGCTTTGCAAGTTGGAAGCAAGTGTATGTTCCATCCACATGTATGCACAATTTGGATGTGCCGAATCAATATGCATCATGGTTGTATCAGACCAACCAGTTGCCCCTTCCTGCGGAATTGTTGAGGCAACAGGCTGCCCATCAGCTTTCAACAGATTGACCTGGAAAGGCCAGGAACCGGACGCAACTACTCCTTCATTCTTAAAATCATCAATTTGAATGAAAGCATTGTGCCAGTAACGTCCAACGATTTTCCGCTGACCTCGAAGCACATCAAGTGCTACAGCATACTGATCTTCATTCAGTTCGTAGGGATTTTCAATGCCGAGTTCAGGTTGGTGATACATCAGATAAAGAGCAGCATCGGCGACGTGAATCGGACCATCGTAAGCCTGTACGCGTCCCTTATTGGACTTGCCATCAGGCAGTGTCATTTCTTCAAAGACGACGTTCCAACTCGTTGGTGGTTCCGGAAAGACATTGGTGTTGTACATCAGCACATTTGGACCCCACATGTAGGGAGTGCCGTAGTGCACACCGTCAACAGTATGCCAAGGTGCATTTTTCAGTCGATCATCAACTGTGCCCCAACTGGGGATTAAGTCAATGTTCACAGGCTGTACGCGTTTTCCAGCGATCAGGCGAAGTGAAGCGTCACCCGATGCAGTAACCAGATCAAATCCACCTTCATTCATGAGTGCAACCATCTCATCTGAGGTGTTTGCGGTTTTTACTCGTACCATGCAACCGGTGGCTTCTTCGAACTTGGTTACCCAATCGAACTCTGCCATGGTTTCACCGCGCTCGATGTAACCTGGCCAAGCGACAATATCAAGGGCTCCTTCGCCTTGACCAATTTCAGTTTTCATTTCCGCAGCAATACTGGCTGTAGAAAACACAACAAAAGTCATCGCGGTTAAAACAACAGACTTAATTTTCACTATTTATCTCCATAAAAAATTGAAAAGCCATACAAATTATCAAAAGTTAAATTCTGGAGCCCGCAAAGGGATTCGAACCCCCGACCTGATGATTACAAATCAACTGCTCTACCAACTGAGCTATGCGGGCTTTATTCTCGAAGGACTAAATTATGCTAAATCACAAGCCCAATTCGACAAATAAATATTGCGGGCAGAAACTGCAATTGCTGCACTTTAGACAGCAATTGGAATAACAAACACTACTGGAATAGACCACTCAGTTCAATTGAAACAATCGAACTCAACTGATCTATGCAGCACTTTCGACTGATTCCAGCGCTAACTGCCGCAAGCAGTCATCCGGCATACTTTCGATGGGTGTAAAGTCACGGTGAGCAATCCACTCGGGTCGCTTAAAGCGCCGAATGTGATTATCGACATGGCAAAGCGACAAATACACCACAGTCCTTGGCCACGGCGAAAGATTCGGTGGAGAACAGTGAACAAGAGTGCTGTAAAACATCAGCACACTCCCCGCCTTCCCATGCGCAGAGACGATGCCACCTTCGTCAACCAGACGAGTGATTGTTGCTTTGTCTAAGGTCCAAAGTGGGTAACTTGTTGTCTGAAGGTCATGACCTGCTTCGAATACGCCCTGTTTGTGTGATCTAGGAATCATCCATAGTGGCCCATTGAATTCAACTGCATCGTTTACATAAAGGGCAATATTCATTGCTCGCGCTTCTGGCATATGATCATCGCGCGCCCACGTGCCGTAATCCTGATGCCACTGCCAAACATCACCTGTAAATGCTGCTTTGGCGTTCACTTTATATTGGTGCATGTAAACCTGACCATCCAGCAGTTGCTCAACTGGTTCTATCAAACGAGGGTGTCTGCCCAGCCTGCGAAATGCTTCGTTGTATTGATGTGCCGCAAAAGCAGTGCGAGCAGTTTTACCGTCGCTTTCCCGGAAAACCTCTTCTCGCTGCAACGCATACACAGTATCTGATGCACGCTGCAAAACGCCAATCTCGACTTCATCAAACAGATTCGGCAGCATCAAGTAGCCTTCATGATGAAATTGCTCTACCTGACGTTCTGTGAGTTTCATGATTTTGTTTCTATTTCGCTTTCAAATTATTTGATATTTTGAACGATTTGGCTTAATTGTTCAAGACAAACATTCTCATTCTGAGCAAATCAATACAGATTCCACCAGTATTGCTAGCTGATCCAGGCTTTTACGTCGGTAGAATTTGCAGTTCACCGGAATTGATGGGTACAATTCTACCGTTTTCTGTTCTGATCAGCAATGCTCCAGTATGATCGATACCCACTGCTCTTCCTTCCCTTACCGGCTTTCCAAATGTGCGCATTGTTCTTCCCGTGAAGGCATGAAGTCGCATCCAATTCTCTCGATATGCCTCAAGCTCATTAACTGAAAACAGTTCTAATCCATCTGAAAGTTCTCCGAGTAAAACTGCAGTTAACTCACTGCGATCAACCTGGTGACCCAATAACTCAAAGAGAGAAGTTGCAGCCTGATCAATTTCCAATTGATCAGAAAACGATAAATTGCAGTTGATTCCGATACCGACAATGACCTTGGCATCTCGAACTTCAATCAAAATTCCACTCAGTTTTTTCTCATCGACCAATACATCGTTTGGCCACTTCAGACAAAATGGTGCATCACAAATCTGTTGCAGGCAGTTAACTACCATTACAGCAACAGCCAGACTGAGTCCGGATAGGCGTACTTCGGAATGAAACTCCCATGCAATGGATAGCATCAGATTCTCATAGGCACCACCGTACCACTTCTTCTGCTGCCTGCCTCGTCCGGCGGTCATGTACTCTGCTATACAAACCTGCTTATGCTGCAACTCCTCGAGAGGAAGGCTCATCAAATATTGATTGGTTGAATCGATTTCTTCAAATAATTCGATTTTGTTGGCAAGGTCGATGTCAAACGTCGAAACAGCCTGCTGAATCTGTTCCAAATTCAAGGGTAGAATGGGTCTTGCAAGTTGTGTAGTGTCTGCAGACGGGCGACTCAACGGCACACCAATACCGATCAACCAGTTGCAGGTTTTTTCAACTTCTTCAATAGACAGTCCAGTTACCATTGCCAATTCATCCAGTGAGACAGGCTGGTTAGAATTGAAACTGCGTAGTAAAATAGACCCTAGCATGAAGATATTGTCTGATCCAAATTAACAAGTGATATTTTATTGATTTTGAAATGATTCTGCGTTCAGGCTCTGCATGCTGGCAGCAACATTAGTTTGCAGAAATTTGAATTCCACCGAATAATTTGAAGTGAAACTCAAGAGAAACCTCACCCGAAGCGTAAAAATCGGCAATACCAGCATTGGTGCTGGCAAACCAATTGTGGTTCAAAGTATGTGTA
>CAZYSR010000268.1:0-2480 GCA_964649525.1 uncultured Gammaproteobacteria bacterium | reverse complement strand
TGCCTTCAAGGTGCTGAAACGCGCCGAAAACTCGGTCATGATCACCCGGTAAGGCCGGCCGGGCCCTTGGCGCTGGCGGCCATTGCCGCGCGGTGACGTTCAGCTTCGAGAGCCGCACGCCATACCCGTTCAACCACTGCTATTGCTCGATCTACCGCAAGACGACCGGCTGCGGCGGTTACGCAATCGACATCATGGGCGACACGCCGTCGCTGCGCAGTGGACTAAAAAATGTATATGCTTGTAGAAATGCAGTGACCCACCTTGGCTCACCTTCCTTCGAGCCTCAGGGTCACTTGACCAACGTACGACAAGAGCGAGTGAGTCGAACGGTACAAGTTTTTCCTTGATCTATGTCCCCGTCACACGCATCTCTTCAAAACACGTCACTGATTGGGGCGAGAGCGATTGAGCCAAAAACAGCTAAATGAATGCTACCAATGTAGGAGCTGCTCTCTTCAATGAATGTAAGTGTCGCCAGATTTGATGCAGCCTACGATGTTGTGTTTTCTAGACCAGCATTCAGCCGTGTAATGAACTTTGTCCAGATCATTGAGCCAATACACGATGCATTTAGTAAAGAGCTATTTATTCCCCCTGATGCTATACGCGTAGAAAATGGGAATACTATTTCTACTGCGGGCGTAATAGTTACTTTGTTATCTGGGAATTGCACATTTGAGGTACGACTCGACGGATACAAAGCGCGCTTTAACAACCTTAATTCGACCGACGAAGTAGATCGTGCGAAGCACCTTGTGAATATTTTTGAACATGCAGTATTGGAATTTCTTACCGACGGCACAGCTGCTGTTTCAGAAATTAGAGCTCCAACTTGGTTGGAAGTGGAAGGGGGAGTAGAAGCGGCAGAAAATTTTGTAAGAAATTTAACTTGGCTTCCTGGTAGTGTTGATCCGTTCCAAATTGGCGCAACTAAAACTAGGTCACAAGTAAATTTCGAAAGTATTTGTGCTGAGGAAGCTTGGACTGTCAGTGTCCGCGTGGAAGAATCTGTTCTGCCGAACGCAGACCTGTTCCTTGAAATTTCGCATGGATTTGGGCCAAGTTCAGCGTTTGATAATTTTCAAAAGAAAGCTGAGCATTTTTCTAATGTATCATCGGACATTATGAGAGGCTTAGGTTTGTCTGTAGATGGAGCATAACCTATGCTGAATGCATCTCCAACTTTATTCGCAGCGCCGCGCCACAGAAATATTATCTCGGAAAGAGAGGGCGAATCCATATGGAGAATTCGCCAGAGAAAAATACTTGGCAGTACGAACATGTTGCCGCAAGAGCGAAAATTTGAACTTAGTTCTGGGGATTCGACATCTACTTTACAAGAAAAAAGGAAACTTGCGTCTCAGCTAAAACCTGCCAATAGGTTCAGCAAACATATCACTCCGAGTGTTTTTGAGGCAAGCCTGCGACGTGCGTCTGTTGCTGAAAAAAGTCGCAACGGGGAAAAGCCGAGGCCTATTGAATTTCAAGAAGTTGTGCCAGAAATAGTCGAAAATTCTTGGATCGGTGACGCGCTAAATGATCTTGACAAATGTCCTACAGAAGCCTTGGATGAGGGCTTCGTTGAACCTTCTGAGGTTGGATTGGCTAAAGCGAAGAAAGTTCTGAAACATATTTCGACCTACATTCTGGAGCAACCGGAAATATACCCAATGGATGAAGGCGCCATCGCAATTGACTTTCGAAATCCTCGATTGAAGAGCGGTCTATTCATTTTGATTGAATTTGATGGATCGGGTGCTCTATTTTACCGAACGGATAAATTGCGAGGTCGAATGCGTGTGAGTGATGCATTGGACCTATTAGTTGAAGCCGACTTATCTAAATTCGAGAAGCTGAACATTCGATAGTAGAGGTATAGTGTTGTTCGAAATTTCTGACGCAATTGAAATTGGCGAGCGTCTTGGGCGGGAAGAAAGCTCACAGACTGCTGCAAAGCGTTCTTTTCGTCGGCAAGAAGCTTCAGGAGAGGGTTCGGCACCAGTTTCGAAGTTTAAACCACCTAAAGACAGCAATGAACTTTCTGTAAATAGGATGGATTTAGCTTCGGAGTCAGTCATCGCAGATATTGGAATTCGTAATGCACATGCTTTGGGAAAATTATTTTGGGGTTGGTATACCTTATCAGCGAGCGATGTTGAAGAGGCAAGATGTAGCGTTAGGCCTTCGCCGCTTTTTAATAATCCGTATCATGCAGATATTATAATTCCAGTGACGTTGGACGGTGAAGACAAAAGAGATGACATAATAGAGTACTCACGAGACTTGGCATACTTTGCAAGATTTATTCCGTGGGGCGATTGGGCTGGCCAGTCAACTTAATCTTGACGGTTTTTGAATTAGCACTAATGTGCTGACGTAAATTCGATTTGTTCACTTAAGAAGTCACATGACGGTGAGTGTGCTTTCCCGCCAACAGGTTTTCGATAATGCTATAATGTCACCTGTCCACCCTAGAT
>CAZYSR010000267.1:0-5412 GCA_964649525.1 uncultured Gammaproteobacteria bacterium | reverse complement strand
ATGTTATTGCCCCGCTTGAGAGTGGCAGGCTGTTGAAAAAATACCACCAGTCTTCTCCCTCACGGTCTCGGAACACATAATTACTTTAAAAACAGCGTTGATTACCATTAACATCTCGAGAAATACCTTCTGCGGCGGCTAATAGCGCGCCGACACACTCACGCCGATTGAGCGCGGCTTGTTGAAACTCCGTTCCGTTCCGCCGAAGAAGTCAGCAGCCTCGTTAGCAGCCAACTCGTCCGTGAAATTCTGTATCCAGAACGCGATTTCGTAACGGTCATTCGGGGCGCTCCAGGACGCACGGAAATTCCAGATGGTGAAATCGCCGCCGACGTCGAGAGGACTGTTGTCGGTGTCGTAGAAGTACTCGTCAGAGTAGCTGAAGTCTACCTGGAGCGCTGCTTCGCCGCCGAACAGCGGGTAGAAAACACGCATCAACCCGTTGGCGGACCACTGCGGTGAATACACCAAGTCGGTGCCCGATAGATCGGTGAAAATGGGGTTTCCCATGGCGTCGAAGCTCTCGGCACTGAAGAAGTTCTTCGTTTCGGTATCGAGATAGCCAACGCCGAACTGGGCCTCGAAGAAATCCAGCGGTCGCAGCAACACTTCGGCTTCGAAGCCCATGACCTCGGCATCACCCACGTTTTCCAGTCGATCCACAGGGAAGCCGCCGATATCGGCCTGGGTCAGCGCTTGGAAGCCCTTGTAATCGTAATAAAACCCGGACGCGTTGAACCGCACTCGTTTGTCGAACAGTGTCGCCTTGATGCCGCCTTCGTACATTGTGAGTTTCTCGGAATTGAAGGGTTGGAGTTGCTGGATAAAATTGATGAAACCACCGCTGTTGATCCCACCGCTCTTGTAGCCGCGGTCAATGTTGGCAAACAGGAGTACGTCTTCTTTGACATTCCAGTTCAACCCGACATGCCAGGGTACATTGTCGTCATCGATCTTACCGGAAAAAGGAAACGACACCGGTCCGAATAAGGGGGGGTCGACGGTCGAGTCGGTTTCAAGCTCCTCTGAAGTGTAGCGCACCCCCGCTTCCAGCGACCAGTCCGGCATGAACCGCCATTCAGCATGAGCGAATACGGCCCACGCTTCGTTTTCCTGATTGTACGTGTTCGAATACGGCAGCGGCGGTACAAATACGAAGAGGCCGTCCTTCTCGTCCGAGTAGTAATAGAAACCCAGCAGCCAGGTGAGGTCCTCGGTCTCGCGGCTGAGGCGCGCCTCTTGCGTTATCTGATCGGATTCGATGTCGAAATCGACGCTCACCGGAAGGGGTGCGGGGTGCGTGTAGGTGGGTTCGCGGTGCTTCTTCTCAATGGATTCGAGGGCCGTGATGGAGACGAACTCCCAACCGTCTCGCTGCCAGGTGATCTTCGCCGAGCCTCCCAGCGTCTCAATACCGAGCGAGTACTCAGTGAACGGATTAAGCGCCACACTATGCGGATCTTCGACCGGATCTCGATTGCCGAAATCGTCAAAGCATTGCCGCGCGTTGACTTGTTCGACCGTGCATGGCGGACCACCAGGTGCCGTAAGCAAACCGAACGGCTTATGATAATAGGGAGTACCGTCGGAATCTGATCCGTGAATATTCAACAACACGTCGATCTCGTCATTGAATTCGAAAGCCAGTTGACCGCGCAGTGCCGTGGTATCCCGAGCGACACCACGAATGCCTGTTGTACGATCGCGCTGATAGCCATCGTTTTCGTCGTGCAACACCGAGATGCGGCCCTGCATACGGTCGCCAAGCGGACCGCTGAGAGCACCCTCGAACTTTATCTGATCCCAGCGGCCGTAAGTGAAGGTACCGTGAGCTTCCAATTCATCAGTCGGCTTCCTGCTAACGAAATGCACCAGGCCGCCCGTCGTGTTGCGGCCGAACAGCGTCCCCTGCGGGCCACGCAGGACCTCGACTCGATCAACGTCGTAAAGGTACGCCGTCTGTGCCACCGTCGTCCCCTGGTACACCTCGTCGACATACAGTGCTATCGAACTTTGGCTTGTGTCGAAAGGGTAGGTGAGGCCGACGCCCCGGATCGACATGGCCGGCGCTGCGGCATCGCCCCCCGGGAGGCCAACCATCATGTTAGGGATATGCCGGCCCAACTCGGTGACACCCGTCAATCCCATTTTTTCAATCTGGTTCCCCGACAGCGCGGTTATCGACGTGCCGACGTCCTGAATACTCTGCTCACGCTTCTGCGCGGTGACGATGATTTCTTCAATCTGAAAATCTGCGCCATCACTACTCGACTGGGCAGGGACACCGGTTGTCGTAACAATTCCGGCAATAACGGCTAAAATTCCGAATGGTTTGTTCATGGTTTTCGTTTTCCCCAGTGCACTGTCCAATTGAACGATCATATTGCCCTGATCAGTGACGGCCGTGACGAGGCCTGTATCCTGTAACAGCAATTGCAGGGCCTGTTCAGCGCTGTATTCCCCCACCACTTCGTTTGCGTCATATTGACTGACGATATCAAAGGGAAAAAGCAGCTTTTTGCCGGTAATCCGGGCAAACTCTGTGAGGGAAATATCTGCTCTTTGTATCGGAATAGAAAAGCTGAATTCTATATTGCCCGATTCAGCAAACAAAGACGAATTCACACCCAGGCTACAAAACAAAAGCAACCACACCGATAAAATGGTACTGGTTTGTATTTTAGTACCAACGAGGTTTCTATCCCCCTCACCCATAAGACAGTTCATCAGCCGAAATCCCTGGGTTATCTGGGGAAGGCTTCTGGCATACGAAGTTTAATTTATAACTAATTGAAAATTTTCCAATAATTAAAGTAATCGTCGCTCTCTAATTATCGTGATTCGCGTCTACTCGGAACAGGTAGACATTCCCGGAACTGCTCTTGCGCGCAGCAATCTGGAATCCGTGTTCAAGGATATCAAGCATCTTGTCTATGTCACCAGTTTCAAAATATCCCCCCACTCGAATACGCCTGGTTTCATCATCATTAATGACGAAAGTCGTCGTCGTATAACGGCTGATCTCCGATACCACCTGTTCGAGTGTTTGCCCTTCGAATACAACCATACCTTTCTGCCAGGACAATTTCTTTTCTATGGATATCGGGTCAATGGATTCCAGCGATTCGATTTCGTCGGTAACGACGGCAACCTGGCCTGCGGAGACACGGATAACGGCATCCGTGGTCACAAAAGAGTTTGCAGCATCGATGGTTTTTTCAAACTGTGATGAAAGTAAAGATGAAATTTCTACAACGCCTTCAGTAACAGTGATTTCTATTTCTTTACCATTGGTTTCCACATTAAACGCCGTACCTATCGCTTCCACCACCTTGCTTCCAACCTGCACTCTGAAGGGCTTGGATGGATCCGGTTCAACCTCGAAATGTGCTTCACCGCGGGTAAGTATTACGTTGCGTTGCGTGTCACTGAAATCAATATTAATCCGGCTGTAAGTGTTGAGTGTTACCTCAGAATCATCCGGCAATGTAATTGTTTTATATTCCCCGACTTCGGTATTGGCGAAGAGGAGCTCGTCCGAAGTATTCTGTATAGAATTATGCATCCTGGGAAATATCATCACCGCGATACAAAGGACAACAACAGCAATTCCGGCAGGCGCGAATTTCAACCAGCGCTCACTATGCTCAGACGTGCTGTGATGGGATACCGACAAAGTATCCAGAGGAACCAGTTCGGATAGTTCCGACAATATCGTCATATCATCCAGCAAATCTGTCATCTCGACCAGCATTTTGCTGTGGCAGGGATCTTCATTCAGCCATTCAGTCAACGCATCCCTTTCCGCATCAGACATATTGCCGGCATCAAGCCTGGCACCCCAATGACAGGCCTGTTCCTGGACACGCTCAATGTTCACTAGTTTGACTATATTATTCATTCTTTTTGCTGCGCAACCAATTTTTCGTTTCGTACAATTTCGATCTTATCCACACCTGGTGATTCCAGTACATTCAGGTATTTTCTACACTTAAACAAGCCCTTACCTACATGGTATTCGACGGTTTTTTCACTCAGCTGCAGACGCTGCGCGATTTCCTTCTGTGACATGCCGTATACCTGTTTCAGGACAAATACCCTTCGGCACTGCACCGGGAGGCTCTTAACAGCATCGCAAAATTGCCTGAAACGCCTGTCCCATTCAACCTGGTCTTCAATGGTCGGGGCATTACTATAGACAGGTGAGACGTCATTTTCCTCAGTGGATATTTTGTATTTAACCGCTGCCCGGTTAATATGGTTCAGGGCCAGGTTCCTGGCGGTCCGGGCCAGAAACGCTTTGGGAGATGTAATATCCTGTTTTTTGTTCGCTTCAAATGACCTGATATAGGCTTCCTGTAAAATATCTTCCACTTCAACAGGATCTTTGACGATTCCACTAACGATCCCGGCCAGCATCCGCCTGACGCTTAGAAATGATTGGGTAATTTTTTCTACTGCCACTTATTTGATCCCCAATACTGGATACCTGTCGCACTGGATAGAGATGATCACACATTCTGCAAACAGCATCTACTTAAATATTACATCCAAAAATCGCACTACTCTGAATTTCGGTACTTCTTCAATCATCAATGCCTCAAATCTACCGGACATCTATAAAATGGTCTTTTTCCATTTTCGTGTCCTGCTAGTGCTTTTTATAAGAGTTTTCTTCGAGTTGTCCGTCGCGCATGAATAATCTCCTATCACCGCGTTCTCCAATAACAGAGTCATGGGTGGCAATTACTACTGTTTTGCCAAATTTATGTGCTAAATCACATAAAAGATCCGTTACAATCCCTGCATTGATACTGTCCAGATTACCGGTTGGTTCATCGGCAAGAACAAGAGGTGGGTCATTGACTAATGCTAATGCAATAGCTACTCGTTGTTGTTCACCACCACTAAGTTCATCCGGACGTTTTTCCGCCTTTTGACGTATTCCTACAAGATCGAGTAATGCATACCCACGTTTTTCTCGATCTGTATTCATCATCCCCATTACCGCCATGGGCAACTGCAGGTTATCGAGAACCGTCAGCCCTGGAATGAGGTTGTAGGCCTGAAAAATAAAACCAACCTCAGATAGTCTATATCGTGACAGCCATGATTCACTCGCTGAACCTGTAAATTCAAAATCACCGATTAAAACTTTTCCTCCATCCAAATTATCAACGCCCCCTAATATATTCATAAAAGTCGTTTTACCGCACCCACTGGGACCTTGAATCACTGTTACTTCGCCTTGAGATATTTTGCACGAAAGACTATTGAGCGCATTGATTACTTCATTAGCAACTCGATAAGTTCTGACAACTTCATTGACACTTACCTCAAATCCGGTTCTTTCGAATAATTGACTATTTGCACCCATAGTAAAATCTTATCTTAATTGTTTCTGATTTCTTC
>CAZYSR010000266.1:0-7257 GCA_964649525.1 uncultured Gammaproteobacteria bacterium | reverse complement strand
CTGTTGAGCAGGACTTAACAGGGTGTGACTTGGATTGCTCAATTGAAGAGTTGGTTGACAGTAAGATGTGGTTCCCTGGATATGGGGATTGATCTAGCTCCAGCTACCTACTTCAAGCTTTTGGAGTTTCTGAAGACTTGACAAGTACGGTGCTGGTTGCCTGATCAGCAGTTTCCGGGTAGTCAAGTACAAAGTGCAACCCCCGACTTTCCTTTCTGGCCAGCGCCGACCGAACAATGATCTCCGCAACTTGAATTAGATTTCTGAGCTCAATAAGATCGCGGTTGACCCGAAACTGACTGTAAAACTCGTGAACTTCTTCACCTAACATCAGAACTCTGCGTAGCGCTCGCTGAAGTCTTTTTGTGGTACGAACGATTCCGACGTAGTTCCACATGAATCGCCTAAGTTCTTCCCAGTTGTGGGCTACTACGATTAGTTCATTTGGGTCTGAGACCTGACTTTCATCCCACAGCGGAATCGATTCGGCACGAATCGATGACCGAACTGGATTTTCCATAATGTGCTTCGAAGCTACATCAGCGAAAACAATGCACTCTAGCAGAGAATTGCTTGCAAGTCGATTAGCGCCATGCAAACCTGTGTTAGCAGTTTCTCCAATGCAATAAAGGCCGGGTAAATTCGTCCTCCCATTCAAATCAACTTCAACACCACCACAGGTATAGTGGGCGGCAGGTACCACAGGAATAGGTTGTTCGGCAATATTGATACCGAAGTTCAAGCACTTCTGATAAATATTGGGGAAATGCTTAAACAAGAATTCTTTCGATTTCATGGTTATGTCGAGATAAATGCAGTCGAAGCCACCAGCCTTCATTTCATGATCGATTGCTCGAGCGACGATGTCACGTGGCGCTAGTTCCTCGCGAGGATCGTAATTGTGCATAAATGCTGAACCATCGGGCAAGATCAGCTTTCCGCCTTCACCCCGAAGGGCTTCAGAAATCAGAAAAGACTTTGCGTGAGGGTGAAATAGACAAGTCGGGTGAAACTGAACAAACTCCATATTTGCAACTTTGCAGCCTGCACGCCATGCCATTGCAATTCCGTCACCAGTCGATGTATCAGGGTTGCTGGTGTAGACATAAGATTTTGATGCACCTCCCGTTGCCAGAATGACCGCGTCCGAAACGAAAGTAAAGACCTGTTCTTCCCTAATATTAAGCACATACACTCCCAAGCAGCAGTCTGTCGCTGAAGGTTCCAGTTTTGACTGGGTAATCAGTTCAATTGCGATGCAGTTTTCATGAACTTCTATGTTCTTGTGATTCAGTATGTTCGAGACCAGTGTGCTTTCAACATTCCTTCCTGTCGCGTCGGCAGCATGAACTACGCGGCGTTTGGTATGACCACCTTCTTTTGTCAGGTGAAATTCATTCAGTGGATTACCTTCTCGTTCCCGTAAACTGAATGAAACGCCATTCTGAACCAACCACTCAATTGAACTAGGTCCTTGCTTGACTACAAACTCCACAACATCGTGTTTGCATAGACCACCTCCGGCGTTCAATGTATCCTGAACATGCGATTCGTAGGAGTCTTCCAAGCTGGATACCGCCGCAATTCCGCCTTGCGCGTAATAGCTGGAATTTTCCGCAAGGGCTTCCTTGGTGATGATTGCTATCTTGTATCCTGCGTTGGCTGACTTCAGCGCAAATGCCAATCCGGCGAGACCACTGCCAACAACAATCAAGTCTGTACGTTTTTGCACTTGTCTAATTTTGCTGAGTCGTTGGATTCGAAAGTATCAATAAGGAACTTATTGTAAGAAGTCATTGCAAAGGCAGTGAAATAGTACCACCTAGTGCCTTTGCGCTAAAGGCTACAGGTTTGAAAACTTATAATTGTTTTACTCTGTACTTAATTCGCAAAGAGGCTTAATTGAATTGAGGCTTGCGAGCCCTTGATGACATTGAGCCATTTATGTTAGTCCATTTGATTCGCGACGGCACTCCTTTCGAAGAATCTTTTATGATTCAGTTGGATAGAACATTCGAACCCATTATCTGTCACACTCTAGCAATGTAACTTCCATGAAAAGTAGTGAAAGTCTGTCTGAGGTCGAACTGCTAAAGAGGGCGAAGACAGGAGACGAAGTTGCGTTTAACCTGTTGTTTACTAAGCACCAGGGAATGGTTTCAAGATGGGTGGCCAGAAAATGCCGTGAGATGTACATCGACTCATCTGAGGTGAGTGACATTGTTCAAGAGGTGTGGTTAAACGCTTCGAAGGGTTTAAAAAATTTTCGGGGTGATAGCAAATTTTCGTCATGGCTTTTTACGATCGTACGCAATACCGTCATTAATCAGGCAGTAAAAAATTCGCGCTCGGGAAATATTTATACCATCAGTAAGTTGCAACAGCTAGATACCAACACACAGGATGGAGAGGACAGTCAACTGACAATTGATGATTTGGCGGTTGATGAAAGTACACCAGAGGATGAGGGTATTGCAAATGAGTATTTGCAGAAAGTCATGCAGATCATTGACAATCTGCCGCCAAAATTGAGAGAGAGCATCATTCTACGAGAAATTGAAGGCCTCAGTTATGAGGAAATTTCTGTGCGAACTCATACAAAACTCGGAACGGTAAAAACACAACTTCACCGAGCAAGAGAGCGCATTAATGAAGATCTGGAGCAGTGGAATCTATCCGGTCGTGAGTAAGAGGAAATTTCATGTCTGAAAAAATTTCAGCTCTTGTCGATGAAGTAGTCGACGAACAACATTTATCGGAACTCATAGAAGAATTGTGTGAGGACCCGTTGCTACAAGAACGATGGCAGCGGTACCATCTCATTCGCAGTGCGATTCGCGGTGAATGTACAACGGCTTACTTTGAATCCGTGTATGGAGTTTCGGAAGTGGAGGCAGACACAGATGCACCACCTATGTTCGCCTTTAAACGCCAACGAAAAGTAAAGGTTGGATGGGTACACGATTTGCGTGGGCGATGGGGTAATTGGGTAAATGGATTTGGATTGGCTGCGGCATTAAGCGCAGCGGCTGTGTTCGGATTCATTTCAAACTCGATATTTGATACACAACTATCAGACCCTCAGAAATCCTACGTTGAATCTTTTTACGTGGGGAATGATGCACTTGTATGGCAAGCTCATTCGAATCAAGATACCCATGAAATTGTAAATGCGAATTACCTCAATGAAACATTGTTGGCGCACAATGACTTCACCGGTTTATATTCAATCAATGGATTGTCTAACTATGCCAGGATGGTTTCTTACGACAACTAGCCTCGATAGGATGCAGTCTTGTTCAAGCTGAATTTCTTCCAAGTGTTCGCTTCGATAGTCTCGCGAAACGTAATATTGGTGCCGCTTTCAGTTTTATTCTGCGTTCTGCCAGCACAAGCATATAGTGCAGATTCGATTTCGGCACTGTTGTCAAAATCAGCACAGGCTGCAGAGTTAGTCAGTTACAAGGGTACGTTCATTTATTCGAATGGGATGGAACCGGAGACTATGCGCGTTTATCGCCTTGTCAGTTCCAGTGGCTTTCAAGAACGAATTCATTCGCTGAACGGCGATAGTTCGGAAATCGTTCGGAATAGTAAAGGTGTGTGGTGCTATTTTCCAGATCGAAAAGAAGGGTTTTTCAAATTTCGGGACGATCAACTATTCCGAATGCCCAAAATTGATGCGGCACTGGTTCCAGAACTACAAAAATACTACTTGATTACCATAGTCGGGCGAGAAAGAATCGCAAATCGTTGGACCAATCAACTGAAATTCATGCCAAAGGACTCCTATCGTTATGGTGTGAATCTTTGGATAGATACTGAGTCTGGGTTACTTTTGCGCTCTGACTTGTTCAATAAAGACCAGGAAGTGATCGATTGGTACGCATTCGTTGACATAGCGCTCAATGAGGAGATCCATGATTCCGATCTCCTGCCCACTGAGTCAGGAACGGACTATCTATGGAACTTCAGTAGTGAAGGAGAAATGATGGTTTCTGATGCGTCAACACCACTGATCGTAACAATGCTTCCTGATGGATTTAAAAAGATCAAGCATGTTCGCACTCAGTCAGAAGAAGAAGAGAAAGAACAAATTGTTTTTACAGATGATTTAGCAACCGTGTCATTGTTCATGCAGAAACTAAATCAGGATAAACCTGACGGATACTTCGTTGGGTCCAGTCAATTGGGTGCAGTAAACGCGTACGGTCGAGTTATTGACGGTTATCAGGTAACTGTCGTGGGTGAAGTTCCGTTCGATACAGTGCGAGTAATCGGAGAATCCATCGAAATCAGGAATTGACGTTGAAAGTTAGCTCTGCTAAATGCTAACTGATCTTTGATTTAATTGTTCAAACGGCTCTCGCCAATCTTATGTCAATCCTGTAATCTCACATGATTTGCTAATACGGCTACAAAGTCGCTACAGTATGTCTGTTTGGGACTATCTTTCAAACCTCCGTTTTAATTGCCATAAGTTGTAGTTGCACAGCTTACAAATCCCGAAATTCGGAAAGGAGATTAAAAATGAATATTGATTTGTAGTTAGAGTTGTTGTGGATATTTGCCACTTTGTCCTAGATGGCGATCGGTTGGTTGCAGCCTATAAGAATCGGTAATCGTATTGATCAAGGGAGGTAGGTCAAATGTAAATTTGCACCAGGCCGTTGCGTTTATTTCGAATATGCACTATATTTATATCATCGATTTTGCAATCCAACTAATGGCGAAAGAGACTTCACAAATATGCATAGGAGACTACGAGGATGGTTCAACCAGAATTACGGATACCGGACGACGAAACGGTAAAATTAGCCCATGCAAGCGCGACTGAACTCAGTCAATTACTTGATCAATCGCCAGATTATGACCGAGTTCATGTCAACATTGACGGACAAGACTTAATTCTGCCACTACAAGCACTTGTTCTACTTCAAAACCTTTTAGCTGAATTGGCTAGTGGAAATGCGGTGACCATTGTCCCTTTATACGCAGAACTGACCACACAGCAGGCAGCGGATTTCTTGAATGTTTCCAGACCTTATCTGATTGGACTACTGGAGAAAGGTGAACTGAATTTCACCAAGGTAGGAACCCACAGACGCATACTATTCAAAGACCTGAAGACATACAAGAAACTGATGAAAGAACGTAGTTATGCTGCTATGGATAAATTGGCCAAAATAACCCAAGAAGCTAAACTCGGATATTGATGAATTGATAGTGGTATACGACGCATGCGTTCTTTATCCGGCACTTCTAAGAGATATTCTGATGGAAATTGCAGTTGCAGATTTGGTTCAAGCCAAATGGACAGATCAAATTCATCAAGAATGGATAGGTCATCTGATAAATAAACGCCCTGAGGTTGAGAAATCCATTCAAAGAACTAAGTCGCTTATGGATGAAGCGGTCCCGGACGCATTGGTTCTAAATTACGAATCATTAATCGATGGTTTTACCCTGCCAGATTCCAAAGATCGCCATGTACTGGCAGCAGCAGTGAAATGTGGTGCTCAATATATTGTCACCGCAAACCTTAAGGATTTTCCACAGGAGTACCTATCTCAGTTTAACGTGGAAGCACTTCATCCAGATAAACTTATTGAACGCGAGTTCTATTCTAATCAAGGTGAGGTAATCGCATGCGCCAAACGAAGTCGAGCAAGACTCCGGAATCCTGAAATAGATGCAACAGGTTATTTGCACGCTCTAGAGAAAGGGGGGCTTCCGGTCACTGTTCGACTACTGCAGGACTATAGAGAATTAATCTGAGAGATAGCAATTTCATTCGGAAAACCCATTGAATGAAATGGTTATTTTGTGTGACTACTCGGACGGTGTGAACAACTTCCTGAACGCGATTCAGATCACCGTAAATGGGAAATCCGCAGACACCCTCATCAATAGAAATATATTTTCGTTGCCTGCCCCAGTGCCTGTTCAAACCACTCGCGTAGTAAAAATGTTATTTGATAAAGTAATATCAGGGTAGATGGAACAGGAATATCCACTATAAAAAATTGCGAGATTTAATACTACTGATAGCCTAGAGCAACTGGCACACATATTCAAAACGCTTGGTGCTTTGATGTGGCATCAACATGATTTTTTTGAAAGTTGTAATAGACAGATAGGTGAGATTTCGTCCTATCAAGAACTTTCTCATTAAATTCAATATGCGGGGCACAGAATTCTGGCTATGGAGTAATTGAAATTTTCGGTAAGATATAATTTCATACGTCCCAACATTAATTTCCTGCACCTTGATTCACTTTATTTATCTCGGCTTCTGAAGCCGAATTTTTAGAATCTGCCTTTTTGAATTAAAAATTGAACGCTCCAGCTGATTTCACATTTGTATTAGTTCTCGCTGTCTCAGTAACCGGTGCAATCTGGTTGATTGACATAATCTGGCGACTTTTGAAAAAGCACGTAATTTCAGTTCGATATGAATCTGTATCGCGCGGTCGGTTGAGTTGGATTGTTGAATATGCACGTGTATTTTTTCCAGTACTGCTGATTGTCTTTGTATTACGCTCGTTCGTTGTTGAGCCTTTCAGAATTCCTTCAGGTTCCATGCTTCCAACGCTTGAAGTTGGTGACTTCATACTGGTCAACAAGTACGAATACGGAATTCGATTGCCAGTACTGAATAAAAAACTTTTCAACATGAGTGAACCTGACTACGGCGATGTCATGGTTTTTCGATTTCCGCACAACGAGTCAGTTAACTTCATTAAACGAGTAGTCGGACTGCCGGGAGACTCTATCGTATACGAGAACAAGCAAGTAACGGTGAACGGGAGAGTCGTCGAACAAGATTTGAGTGGTGAATTTGTTATCGATTCGGGTCCTAACCGTAAAACACAGACACAGTTGCTCAGAGAGTCATTCGCTGATGGAGAATCTCACCGGATTCTTCATGACGACAGACGGACTTCCCGACCCTTGGTGTTCAAGGTACCGGAGGATTCCTATTTTGTTTTAGGAGACAATCGAGATTACAGTAACGATAGCCGAGTTTGGGGATTCGTACCAGATGAGAACATCATTGGACGGGCGTTTTTCATTTGGTTCAGTTGGAATTCTTCAGGGGATAGGGGAGTAGACTGGAACCGAATCGCGGCAGCGATCGAATAACTGCCAACATTAACTTGTGAATACGAATCGGATCAACAGTCTAACTGAAATACTCGGTTACTCATTCAACGATCCAAGCCTGCTTCAGCGTGCCTTGACACATCGTAGTGC
>CAZYSR010000265.1:0-7467 GCA_964649525.1 uncultured Gammaproteobacteria bacterium | reverse complement strand
ATGTAATTGATATTAAACAGGCAGCCAATGATGCTCATGCAGCAGGTGCAATTTTGGGTGTCGATGGTACTGCAGCGTCTCCCATCTCGACACAGGCATTGAATTTAGGCGCTGATATCGTATTTCACTCTGCGACAAAATATTTGAATGGGCACAGCGACCTTAATGCTGGAGTATTGGTAACTGGAGAGGTAAACGAGCTCTGGGAAGAAATCGTCGACGTTCGTCGACTGACAGGTGGCATATTGGGTTCGTTTGAGGCGTGGCTTCTGTTGCGTGGCATGCGGACTCTATCGATCCGCTGGCAACGAAGTTGCGAAAGTGCCATGCAGATTGCCGAGTTTCTGGAGGAACATCCGGCAGTTGAAAGGGTGCTGTATCCAGGGTTGTCGAGCCATCCTTCACACGAAGTAGCCGAACGTCAGATGACCAACGGATTCGGCGGGATGATGTCGCTGCAGATGAAAGGGGGTCAGGATGCAGCGCGTGAATTCGTAACCCGGGCCAGGGTGTTTGTTAGAGCGACATCACTGGGCGGAGTGGAAAGTCTGATTGAGCATCGAAGAACTGTTGAGGGACCACACAGTGAAGTGCCAGTTAACCTGATTCGATTGTCAGTTGGAATAGAGTGTGTAGAAGATCTTATCGAAGACTTGCGTCAGGCGCTAGAAGGGCTGTGAGCGTTTCGCATATTGGACATGCTTTTTGCTTTCACTGTATTTTAAAAACTAGGGTAAGAATTCCATATCGAGCTGAGCCAGTGATTGATTGACCTTACCCATACAGATAGAACCAAACAAAGTGCCTCATCACAGATCTGTCAACGAAGATCGTCCAGACGGCTTCAGTGTGAAGGATGTCGTTGCTGCGTACGATGCCGAAGCATCCAGGTTGACATCAGAATACGAGCGCCTCCCTTTTGAAAAAATCCACTCTGCTGTATTGGATCTTGTGCCGGATACACCTGGCTTTGTTCTCGATATCGGTGCTGGGACCGGACGGGACGCAACCTGGTTCGCGGACAAAGGGCACACAGTTGTCGCGGTTGAGCCATCTACGGAGTTAAGAAAAGCTGGCCAGAAACTACATCGTTCTTCAAACATCCAGTGGATGAATGACGCGATGCCAAAGCTGGAGCAGGTGTTTAGTTCTAAACTCACATTTGACCTGGTGTGGTTGAGTGGGGTGTGGATGCATGTGCCAAAAACTCAACGCGACCGGGCTTTTCGCAAGATCGTTTCGGTATTGAGGCCTGGTGGTAGTGTGATGGTGAGTATCCGTGTCGGTCCCCAGCCGGAAGGGCGTCCGATGGATTCGGTAACGGTGGCTGAGATAGAATCCTTGGCGCAGCGACGTGGTCTTCAAATCATACGCGTCGAGCGTGTCAAGGACGCACTTCAAAGACCTGAAATAAGTTGGGACGTCGTCTGGCTGCGGTTTCCGGACGATGGCACAGGTGCTCTTCCCTTACTTCGACACATCGTTTTCAACGACAGTAAGTCCTCAACGTACAAGCTTGCGCTTCTTCGTACGCTGATTCGTGCTGCAGACAGTGCCGGTGGTTTTGCGCGGTTAAGTCAAGATGAGCAACACGTGGAATTGCCACTTGGTCTGATATCACTATTCTGGGTTCGGGGATTCCAACCACTCTTGGCGAATGATCTCTCTCAACATCCTGCAGGCAACAGCAGGTTGTCATTTGTGAAGGAGGGATTTCAAGGACTTACTTCTCGTTCACCCTATGATCTACGTGTTGGCCAGAATTTTTCCGGACAAGATGCTGTAAACCTAATTCGTGCTTTGCGTGATGCCGCAAACTGCATTCGCAGAATGCCAGCGAATTTCATCACATATCCCGGAAGTTCCACTTCAGAGCAAAACCACGTTTTTCCTTGCGAGTACAAATCGGTTCGAGTCAGAGACTCTGTACGAATTGATGAAGATTTTCTGTGGGCTTTTGGTACTTTCAGCGTACCCGTGCATGTGTGGCGAGCCATGAGTCGTTACGCTCTATGGATTGAACCTGCCGTAGTCAGCGAATGGATCGAAGTCATGCGTAGTTACAAACAGTCAAAGGAGGTAGTCACTCAAGACCAATATCTTTCATCTTTGAAGTGGCTTGATCCAGGACATGACACCACATTAGTTCGTAAGCTTGGAGAAAACCTTCGCGCAGACGGCCATCGAATCTACTGCGTTTGGACCGGGAATTTCATTCGGAAGAACTTCGATGTTGACCACTGCATGCCCTATGCGGCATGGCCCTGTAATGATCTTTGGAATCTGTTGCCAAGCCTGCCCCGAGTTAATCGAAGTAAAGGAAATTGCCTTCCGGCACCTGAGGCTCTTGAGCAAGCCAAGCCCCGAATTCTGGAGTGGTGGTCAAGTGCCTATTTGGGCGAACCTAAGCTTGCACGACGCTTTGAAGATGAGGCTCGAAGTGCGTTACCTGTAGTCGCATCTGTTAAAGGAACGGAATCTCCAGAGAATTTAGAGAACTTCTTCCAAGGTGTCATGTTTCAGCAAATGGTGTTGAAACGAGATCAGCAGCTAACTGAGTGGCACACGCCGAATTTATTCCCTGGATAGGTTTTTAATCCCAACAGAAAGGCAGTCGACGAACGTCTCGCCGATTTGCACCAACGGACAAGATTGGTCTCGCCAATCGCAGAAATTAGGTTCGGCTTTTCAGTCACCACACGCCCTAAATTTGACTGATAATGCGTGCTATGAGTTGCCAGCATTATTCCCAGCATGAACACGGTGCGAAGTCGTTCACCGTCGTAATGCCAAAAATCACTTTCGGACGGGGATGTCTAGCTGAAATTGGAGTCCGCGCCAAGGCTCGAGACTTCACGCGTGTGGCACTCTTTACCGACCCATTTCTTCTAAACGGACCTTACTTTGAAACAGCTGTAACCGCGCTGCAGACGAGCGGGATTGATGTTGCAGTGTTTTCTGAAGTTCGCATTGAACCCGACGACAATACTGTCATCGCCGCCGCAGAATTTTTGCGTGACGGACAATTCGACGGTGTGATTTCTGTTGGCGGAGGTTCTACGATGGATACCGCTAAAGCGGGTATGGTCTATGCGTTATATCCTGCGGAATTCACTGACTATTTCGGTTCACCGGTTGGAGCCGGCAAGCCAGTACCCGGGCCGCTATTGCCTCACATCGCCTGTCCGACAACTTCCGGTACCGGTTCAGAGTGTACCTCGGTTGCGGTGATCAGGATCAATGCACTAAATACCAAGTTTGTAGTTGGTTCTCCGTGCATGATGCCATCTGAGGCGCTGGTAGATCCAGCCTGTACGGACACGCTAGCAGCCAATGTTGTCGCATCGACGGGTTACGACCTGCTGTGCCATGCGCTAGAATGCTATACCGCGCGAGCCTATGCCGCATGGGACTACATTCCGGATCCCAACAACCGCACGCTGCTGCAAGGATCAAATCCATGGAGTGATATGTCGGCGCGCGCAGCATTGGAAATCATCAGAAATTATCTTGTGCGCGGTGTTACCGATCAAACCGACTGCGAAGCTCGGGATCAGTTGATGTGGGGTGCTACCTTGGCAGGCATGGCGTTTGGTAATAGTGGGACGCACCTGCCGCATGCCATGTCCTACGGAATTACCCACCTCATGGACAACATCACTACCAATGACTATCAGGTCGCTTCACCTTTCGTCCCACACGGAATTAGCGTGATGGTCTGTGCTCCTGCGATATTTCGTTATATTGCTGAAGGCGCTCCGCAGCGGCACCTATCTGCAGCAGGCTTTCTGGGTGCCTACGCTAAAGATGCCACACCGAACGATGCCGGTGAAATAGTCGCTGAAGAACTGATCCGGTTAATGCGCCTTACGAATGGACCCAATGGAATCAGTGGAGTTGGATTCAACCTGGAAGACGCAAAAGTTCTGGCAGCTTCCGCAGTTCGTCAGTCCCGGGCAATACAAAACGCACCACGTGTTGTCGAGCAGCAGGAAATCGAGAATATCTTCTCAAGTGCAGTGAGTTATTGGTAGCGTTCAATTACTTTAATCTTTAACTACAATCGGCAGCCAGTCAGCAGTTTAACGGGTGGAGAGCGGTGAAGAACCGTACCAGTGAGACAGCCCTGTAACCTTTCAGTTGACTTTCAAATGACTCTGAAAATTAGTGTTTGAAGGAGAACTTGACCATCCTGTTTCATCTGTGCTCATTAAGAGAAGCCGACAAGTGAGTCTAAACGAAAACGGTCTGGCGATAGACTCTCAAAAGGAAATCCGTGTGATTTATAAGCGTGCGGTAGTTCTGAATTGGAAATCAGAGAGGCTGCATAACGGCCAATTGCAGGTGAGGTGAATACACCGTATCCACCCTGACCAACCAGCCAGAAAAACCCGGGTACTGCCGGCTCCCATCCAATCACCGGATCTCCGTCCGAGGAAAATGTTCGAAGACCGGCCCAACTGTGATCAATACGCTTGATCTTGAGTGTCGAAACGTCTTCAAACCTCGCCACTGTCACCGCCATGTCGACTTCATCCGGCTGCGCATCACAGGGTGCGCTCGGAGTTTGGTCAATCGGTGAGATCATCAGTTGGCCGACTCCAAATTGCTGAAAATAAAGGTAGTCGGGCTCGACGATGACAAATGGCAAATCATCAAAATTGACGCCATCGAATTGATCGCTGCTAACCACAACAATGGTCCTGCGTTTTGGAATCAGTCCAATCGGACTAATGTCGGCCAGCTTCGCAATTTCATCGCCCCATGCACCAGAGGCATTAACGACAACTGCAGACTCATAGCGCTGGCCTCCAGCCTTCACCTCCCAAATATCGGATGGTGCCAGGGATATTTTGGTTACCTCAGCATCAGTTACCACTTCTCCACCGCGGTTTTTCAATGCTTGTACATACACACTATGCAACGCATGAACATCTATGGAGGCAACCTGAGTATCTAGCACGCCGCCAACATATCTTCCAGGTTTGAGAAACGGTACACGATCAAGAAAATCTGTTTCATCCAGCCACACACTCTTCGGGGGCCGGTCAACTGTCATTGAGTGTGCTTTGTCTACAAGAGAAATAGTCTTACGCTCACTCAGGATCTCAACTTCACTGTCAAATTCAGGCGACTCAAGAAAGTTCCGGCTTAGGCCTCCGAACGCGCGCATTGCGTCTGGACCATAGTACGGTGTGAACAGTGCAGCGCTTCGTCCGGTTGTGTGGTAAGCGAGAGAACTTTCTCGCTCTAACAGTGTGACACTCAGTCCATCATCAGCCAAAAAAGCGGCAACAGAGGCACCGGCGATGCCACCACCGATGACAATGGCATCAGATTTTTTCACTGCACCCATTTACAGGTGTTGGCAAAGGCGCAGTGAATCGTAGATTGCTGAATGAATATTTCGGCTGGCAACTGCATCACCGACTCTGAACAACTGATAGGTGCCATCCGGGTTTGGTGCATGCTTCTGCGGTTTTTCAGCAACCAGCGCATCGATGTCAATCGTTCCTAGATTTCTTGAGCCTGGCTTAAGGTCGAAATAAAGTTCATCATTGGGCAAAGTGCCATGTTCAACAATAATCTGAGGAGCAGTGATCGTAGTGGTGCTACGATCGTACTCATTGTAGAACTCACCTGTTAGCGTCCCGTTCTTGCGGCGAATGCGAATGAGACGTTTATTTGGCAGCATATCAACGTTATGCTGGTAGAAGAGCTTGAGGTATATTGGGTAGTTGGTTCCTCCGACCTCCTGAGCAACGCTGCGGTCAGGTGTAACGATTTTGACGGACGCACCTTTAAGTGCAATGTATTCTGCACAGGAAATGCCCTGGTGCTGTCCGTTGTCGTCATAAACCAGAACTTCAGAGTTAACGGCAGTGATGCCTGTCAGCACATCCCAGGTAGTGGTTGCATATTCACTGCCCGAGTCAAGGAATGACAGATTCGGAAGGCCACCGGTAGCGATGATCACGACATCTGGCTTTTCCTGGATCACATCATTCGCTTCGGCAAATGTATTGAACCGCATTTCCACAGACAGTCGTTGCAATTGGGCGTAACGCCAGTCAACGATGCCAAGAATTTCCCGTCTTCGCTCCACTTTTGCTGCAATATTGATCTGTCCACCGGGCTGATCCCCAGCTTCGAAAAGTACGACATCATGCCCTCGTTCTGCTAGAACTCTTGCAGCTTCAAGTCCTCCTGGCCCTGCACCGACAACCACCGCTCTCTTTGACTCTTTTGATGGACTGACGATATGAGGCGCAGTTTCTTCGCGTCCAGTGGAAGGATTGTGGATGCACAGTGCTTCAGACCCGACATAGATGCGGTCAATACAATAACCGGCTCCGACGCAGGGCCTAATCTGATCCTCCTGTCCATTTTCAATTTTCCTGACGATATGCGGATCAGCCATATGTGCCCGGGTCATACCGATCAAGTCAACACAGCCGCTACCAACCGCATGCCTGGCTGTTGCAACATCAGCAATTCTGGCAGCATGAAAAATGGGCAGTTTTAATTCTGAACGAACCGCCGCAGTAAATTCAAGGTGCGGTCCGGATGGAGTGCCCATGTTGGGTATAACGTGGGATAAGCCTTCGTCGGTATCCACGTGCCCCTTAATGACATTTATGAAGTCCAGCTGGCCAGTATCGGTGAGAATTTTTGCGATGGTCATTCCTTCGTCAAATTCAATTCCGCCTGGCAGGTCTTCGTCAATCACCATGCGAAGTCCCACGATATAGTCTGATCCGACCTGGTTGCGAATTTCGTCAAGGACTTCGCGGGTAAAGCGCAACCGGTTTTCGAGACTGCCACCGTATTCATCGGTTCGTCGATTGGTAAGCGGCGACCAGAAGCCGTCCAACAGGTGCCCGTAACCTTCTATTTCGACACCGTCCAGGCCACCTTCCATGCAGCGTCTTGCTGCTGCACCGTAAGCCTTCGCGATTCGAATCATGTCCTCGCGTTCCATCTCTTTTGGAAAGGCACGATGAGCCGGTTCCCTTACACACGATGCAGCTACGGTAGGCAGCCAGTCTTCCACATAGGGTGAAGTCCGTCGTCCTAGGTGAGTGATCTGGCACATCAGCGCTGCACCGTGTCGATGGACCCGATTTGAAAGCTCCTGAAAATAGGGGACGATTTCATCAGATCCCGCAAACAGATTGCCAAACGCCGGCGGTGAGTCTCGGTCGACCAGAGTCGAGCCACCGAACATGGTCAGACCAATACCGCCTTTAGCTTTTTCCTCGTGATACAGCTGATAGCGGAGTTTGGGTAGCATATCTTCTGAATATGCCGGTTCATGACTGGTGCTGATGATTCGATTCTTCAACTCAAGATGTTTGAGTGTGAATGGCTGGAGCAGGGGGTCTTTGGAAGTGTGCATGCGGTACGAAACCTAATTTTTGTTTTGAGGAACGATAAATTTCAATATCAAAGAAGTTATATTTATGC
>CAZYSR010000264.1:0-1829 GCA_964649525.1 uncultured Gammaproteobacteria bacterium | reverse complement strand
ATCATATTCCGCAATTTCCGCCAAAGGTTTATCCGCAATTTTGGCCAGATAGGCCAGTCGGTCCGCTGCCTCTTCAATCGGGTTCAGGTCGAGATCAATCTGATAGCCACGACGCCTGCAATTTCTCACAAAAAGTTCCGTTGGAGAATGCGATGCACCATTCGCCATCGTTGATGTTGCTGTGTGCACCACTTCAACCCCAGCATCAACTGCAAGTAATGCTGTGTAAGGAGCGAGTCCTGAAAGACAGTGTGAATGAAGTTGGAGCGGCAGGTCACCAATGGCTTGTTTGATGGTCGGAACTAAAGTCAGTGCCCTGTCAGGGCGAAGCAGTCCGCTGGCATCCTTGATATAAACACCATCGACACCGAGTTTGATCAACTCTTTCGCCTTGCGTGCGTAAAACTCATCTGTATGGACCGGGCTATGAGTGAATACAAGCCCGCCAATCGTGTGCAAACCGACTTGCTTCGCAGACCGGATCGCCACCTCTAAATTGCGAATGTCGTTGACAGCATCGTAGGGTGTATGGTAGCGCATACCGTTAGCTGCAAAGCGCTCTGCTGACAGTGCCACTACATCATCTGCAAAAAATTCGAAGGTAAATAAACTTTGACCACGTGTGTGAATAATGAGAGGTGTTTCCTTAACCCAACTTGATAGAATTCGCATTCTCTCCCATGGGTCCTCTCGCAGGTATCGGACACAAACATCAAACACTGCCCCACCGACGAGATCGATTGCTTCAAATCCGGCCCGGTCCAACAACGGTGCAATGTCTTTCATCATCGCGGTTGTCATTCGGGTCGCCCAAAGACACTGATGGGCATCTCGAAGTGTTACATCAATAATACGTACAGATCGCCTCATGTCATCTCTCCATTCAGAAATTCTTGCTCAACCCAGGTCGTATAGATGTTACCTGTCCTGAACGAATCATTCTGCAGCAACTGCTGGTGAAAACCAAGCGTTGTTTCAATTCCTGTTATTTCAAATTCTTTAATTGCAGAACCTGCACGTCTGAGTGCATGGTCTCGATCATGTCCATGAACAATAAGCTTCGCAATCATGGAATCATAATATGGACTAATGGAAAACGTTTCGTAGCAGTGTGTGTCTACCCGGACACCCGAACCGGCCGGCAACTTCCAACCTTGAATTTTTCCGGGAGACGGCATAAACCTGTTCTGCCAGTTTTCTGCATTGATACGAAACTCTATGGCATGCCCGTCACTCGATGGAGACTTCACAACCGCATCCACACTCTCACCACAAGCAACTCTTAGTTGAGCTTCAATCAGATCAATACCGAACAATTGTTCAGTTACTGGGTGCTCAACCTGAATTCGGGTATTCATTTCAATGAAATAAAACTTTTGTCGGTCCTGCGTCAGTACAAATTCGACCGTGCCAGCTCCCCGATAGCCAATGGACTCGCCCAATTGCACAGCACAATCGTGAAGTCGGCTGCGTACATCATTATCGATGACTGGGCACGGCGCTTCTTCAACAAGTTTCTGATGGCGGCGCTGGACCGTACAGTCCCGCTCTCCAAGCACGACAACTTTACCGTCTGCATCCCCTAGTATCTGAACTTCAATATGCCTGATTTTGTCTAGATACCTTTCCAGGTAAATTGTAGGATCACCAAATGCTGATTCAGCTTCAGCGCTTGCCTGTTTGAATTCAGCTGTGAATACAGACTCATCATTGACCACTCGCATGCCTCGGCCGCCACCCCCACCTCTTGCTTTGATGAGGACAGGATAGCCGATGCGTGCCGCTTCCAGCTTCGCTTCCTGAACATCACTACAGGATTGAGAAGAACC
>CAZYSR010000263.1:0-3950 GCA_964649525.1 uncultured Gammaproteobacteria bacterium | reverse complement strand
AGTCGACAGCGCGATGGTCCTCGAAGGAAAAGTTCTCAATGTCAGTAAACACCCGGCTGGACTGGTAATTGCACCGACTCGAATTACCGATTTTACGCCACTGATGGCGGATACTGAAAGCAACCGCGACACTACACATTTTGATAAAGACGACTTGGAGGATATCGGCCTTGTCAAGTTTGATTTTCTTGGGCTCAGGACTCTAACAATCATTGCGTTGACTTTACGTTATGTCAACAGCAATCGGAATGGAGCTATGTCACCGTTGACAGAAGACGACATTCCAAACGACGATGAAGCAACTTACAAATACATCAGCAGCGGGCGAACTGCTGGAATATTTCAACTTGAATCTGGTGGCATGCAGAGACTGATTCTTGCAATTCGGCCTAGTCGTTTCAGCGATCTGGTGGCGTTATTGGCTCTGTTTCGACCAGGTCCATTGCAAAACAAAATGGACAGGATGTATATCGAGAACCAGAGCACGCATGAGTACGAAGTACCACATCGGGACTTGAAAGAGGTTCTAGACGAGTCTCATGGGGTGATTCTATATCAGGAACAGGTCATGCAAATCGCTCAGATCATGTCCGGCTATACGCTGGCTGAAGCTGATTCGCTCCGCAAAGCAATGGGAAAGAAGCTGAAACACGAAATGCAGGAGCAGCGCGAGCGTTTTGTCAGTGGTGCTGTGGAAAAGGGTTATGAGCAGAAACTCGCTGGAAGCGTCTATGATTTGATCGAAAGTTTTGGTGGCTATGGATTCAACAAATCTCACTCAGTAGCCTATGCCATGTTGGCTTATCGAACAGCTTACCTGAAAACTCACTATCGAGCATATTTTCTGGCCGCGTTCATGAACGTTGATATGGACATCAAAACGATTGTCAAACTCTGTGCGGATGCAAAGGCTGAGGGTATAAAAATATTGCCGCCTGACATTAATCGTAGTGTTCATGACTTCATCGCACTTGACGACGATCACATTTTGTTTGGACTTGGGGCAGTCAAGCGAATTGGAAAAGCAGTGGTAGATTCGGTAGTAGAGGCTCGAAGTTTGGGCGGAGAGTTTAATGATCTGACAGATTTTCGCGAGAGAAGTAATTTGGATGTCGTAACCAAAAATTCATGTGAGGCGCTTATTTTTGCCGGAGCTTTTGATCGGATTGACTCAGATCGAGGCGACCTGCTAAACAAGATTGAGTATGTTCATGGAGTCGTCCAGCGTCAAAATGAAGATGCAAAACTTGGACAGCGAAATATGTTTGACGATAGTAGTTCAAAGGACATAGAGGTTTCGCATTGCAACAACAAAGTGTGGTCCAAAGCTCAGCTCCTTGCCAAAGAGCATGAAATTCTCGGCATGTACCTGAGTGGTCATCCAATGGAACTCTATGCCGATGAACTAAATACTCTGGGCAAAATAAACCGTATTGCTCAAATTGATAAGACGACACAGGGTCAGATACTTGCCGCTGGTAGCATTTGCAATCGCACCGTGGTTGAACGACGCGGCGAGATGTCGGCATTCTTTGAAATTGAAGACGCTTCGGGACGACTCTCTGTCGCGCTCTATTCGGATACCTTTCAAGAATTTCGTGATTTTATTAAGGTTAATCAGATAGTTATCGTTAGAGGTTCGTTCGATAATTCCAGAAACGACTCGCAAGCGAGACTGGAAGGTGTTCAGGTTTCCACCATCGAAGATATTCGCCGTAGTAAAGCGGCGGAACTGAAACTGAAACTAAAATATGGCAAAGCGAAAGTAGAAGCGATCGTAGAAGCGAAAAGATTGATGACAGCACAATCAGGCGAACACCACCACAAAGTGTCTGCGGAGTACACTGCTGAGGATGGAACGAAATTAGATTTTTTGCTGAACGAAAGCTGGCGTGTCACAATCACTGATGATCTAGTTTTCAACCTGCGCGAAGTACTGGGCGATGAAGCAGTTCGGGTGGACTACTCAAATGTTCACCTTCCTTCTTGAAGGGCTTGGAATTTGAGTGATAGGATTGAGCAGCCTTGACTAACATGTCAAAATTTCTTGAATTCGAACGACCGGTTGAAGAGATCAAAGAAAAGATCGAAGAGCTTCGTCGATTTGACAGCGAAAACGATGTGGACTTCACCGAACAGATCGAAAGGCTTGAGAAGCGTAGAAGCAGTCTCGAACAGTCAATCTTTTCATCTTTGACACCTTGGCAAATCATTCAGCTTGCCAGGCATCCGATGAGGCCGTACACGCTTGATTACATTGAGCGAATATTTACAGATTTTCACGAGTTGCATGGTGATCGGGCATTTGCAGATGATCATGCAATTGTAGCTGGCCTAGCCCGTTTGAATGGGCAGGGAGTTGCAGTAATTGGGCACCAGAAAGGACGCGATACCAATTCAAAACTCAAAAGAAATTTCGGTATGCCGAGACCGGAAGGATACCGGAAAGCACAAAGGATTGTCAGGCTAGCTGAGCAGTTTTCACTACCGATCTTTTCCTTTATTGACACCCCAGGTGCTCATCCGGGATTTGATGCTGAATCTCGAGGTCAGAGCCAGGCGATTGCATCCAGCATGTTATCGCTGATCCGGGCAAAATGTCCGATTATTGCCACTGTCATCGGAGAGGGAGGCTCTGGCGGGGCATTAGCGATTGGCATTGCTGATGAAGTTATTATGCTGGAATATGCCGTTTATTCAGTGATTTCTCCGGAAGGCTGTGCTTCGATTCTCTGGAAAGATTCCAGTAAAGCTGCGGATGCAGCCGAAGTATTGGGTCTCACATCCCAAGCCCTTGCCAAGCACGGCTTGATCGATGTGATTGTTAAAGAACCGCTCGGCGGCGCTCACCAGGATGTTCAAGAAACGGCAAACAGAATCAAGAACCAGTTGGAAACCAGCCTTGAGAATTTATCCTACCGATCAATTGATGAACTATTAGCTTTGCGTGATACTAGACTCAGATCCTACGGAGAATTCTTGCCAGTCAGTTGATAGTATCGCGTTGAATCTTGACCCACAGCAAGTATTTCTTGAGCTAAGAAACGTTTCTGAAGTCGATGGCAATTCGACTGTATATGTTGCATATAGCGGTGGTGTCGACTCGACGGTACTTCTACACCTTCTGAGTCGATTGAGAGATACCGTCAATTTCCAACTGGTCGCCTTACACGTCAATCACGGTATAGACCCTCACGCGGATGAATGGTCCGCACAATGTGTAAACTACTGCGAAAGTCTTGGCATTGAATTTCGTTCAACCCGACTTGATCTTGGAAAGTTTGGTAAACGAACGAGTGAATCTGATGCTCGCACTGGTAGATATGCGTGGTTTAAGCAGCAATTGGGAAAAAACGAACTTTTACTGACTGCTCATCAACAGGATGATCAGGCGGAGACATTCTTGCTAAATCTAATGCGGGGAGCTGGAGCACGAGGATTGGCTGCAATTCAACCATATACTCGCTTTGCTTCAGGATGGTTATTGAGACCGTTGTTAGCTCACTCTAGACAACAGATTATCCAATACGCCACTAATCACAATTTGACTTACATCGATGATCCGAGCAATCTGGATGTCGACTACGACCGAAATTATCTGCGTCACGTCGTGCTTTCATCGCTCAGCGAAAGGTGGCCCGCAGCAGTCCAGCAAATCCATAAAGCAACTGATCAACTCACACAATCCCGTCGCTTACTTGACGCGCTGGCAGAACTGGATACTGAAACCTGTCGTACGGAAGGGACAGGTTTTTTGAGTATTGGAAGTCAGTTGAATGTGCGTCAATTGCAAATTCTAGATCGATCTCGACAGGTGAATCTGTTCAGATATTGGGCGAGGCAGAACTTAAAAAGCGAACCGGGACGAACTGCACTGGATGAGTTTATCAATACAGCATTGATTCTCGATAAAGACTTTGCTGAACTTACATGGTCGAACCGATGTATCT
>CAZYSR010000262.1:0-1822 GCA_964649525.1 uncultured Gammaproteobacteria bacterium | reverse complement strand
TTCCAATGCTGGTTTGGCGATGGACCGCACGTTTGAGGACGCGTATTCAGCAAGATAGATTGCAGATAGTAGACCCACAGGTACTGCTACAGTCATGGCGACTGCGGCGATTAACAATGTACCGGTAAATAAGGGTATGCTGCCAAATAGGCCAGACGATCCTACCTGGTCCTCTCGAATGGCAATTTGCGGACTCCATTCAAGCCCAAAAATAAACTCGGTGAAAGGAATGATTCTGAAAAAACTGATTGCCTCGAACAAAACAGACAGCACAATCCCGATTGTCGTAAATATTGCAATCAGAGAACTGAAAATGAGAAGGCCTTGAATTAAAGCTTCTGCAATTGGCCGAGCCTTTAGTCGCGCGGAAATGAACAACATAAAGATTGAACTTACAATCGCGCCAAGTGCTAAGGCTGATGCGTTTCGAAGTGTCTCACTTAGGGCGATCAAATATTGATATCGATCTGCTGCTGCATTCAATACCGCAGCATTTTCGACGTTTTCCAACCTACCAGTCTGGGCAAGAATCTGTATCTGACTGGTCAGCCAATTTACATCAACTTGCGACTCCCAATTAAGTTCAGGGAAGTATTCAGTTAGTACAATTTTTAGAATGATGTTCTGGTCAATGCTCAACCATACACCCAGCACCAGCATTGCTGGTACTGCGAACAGCAAAGCTGCCACGACACCGTAGTAGCGAGGTGCTGAATGAAGCTTATCAATACCACCTACCGTCGACGCTACTCGCAGTGAACGCCGTTTCGCCAAAAAATAAAACACCGACGACAGTGCCAATACCAATAAAACTAAAGTCCAGCCGGTCACTTGATTTAACTTCCGTCAAATTGAATAGATTGAATTGCGAGTGAAAATAATAGGCATCGAAATAAGAGAAAAACTTTTACCAGTTTGCTCTTCTACTAAGAACTTACTTCTCACATACTAGAACTGAGATACAGTCAATCTTTTTCGTCTCACCGATAGGAGACAATCGACTCATCGGTAAGACGTACCAAGATTTTTTCTAAATTGCCATCGATAAACGATGACAATACTGAGATTAAAACTATTGATTTAATAGTCTAATCAGAAGCGAGTCTGACGGTTGTCAACTCCATACCAGCCGTCTTGAACTGATTTCGCTCCTCTTCTGACATCGGAATCATACCTTTGTCAACCAAGTAACCATCTTCGCCCCAAGCTCGGTCGCTTGTGAATTCAGTAATGTATTCCTTGATGCCAGGAATCAGGTCGACGTGAGCGGCCTTCACGTAGAAATACAAAGATCGAGAAATTTTGTATGAACCGTTAGCGATGTTTTCAAATTCCGGTTCAACACCATCAATTAACGAACCCTGAACCAAGTCTGAGTTCTGATCAAGAAAACTGAAGCCAAATACGCCCAAAGATTCCGAGTCTGCATTCAACTTCTGAACGATTAGATTGTCATTCTCACCTGCTTCTACCCAAGCACCATCTTCACGGACACCGTGGCAAATGGACTTGTACTGGCTTTTGTCAGTTTTTCGCATTGCCTTGAGCCAGTCAAAGGTGTTGCAGCCCGCTTCAAGCGTTAGTTCGGCAAAAGCGTCGCGAGTACCAGATGTCGGCGGTGGGCCAAGCACCCGAATCGCAATTTCTGGAAGTTCAGAGTTTACATCCTTCCAAGTTGTATGAGAATTTTGAATGAGTGATTCAGATCCATCCGGATTCGGAATATTTTTCGCGAGAGCCAGAAAAATGTCGCTGCGAGAAAGACTCATTCGTTTGGCACTAGTAGAATTTGCAAGAACAATTCCGTCGTAGCCGATCTTGA
>CAZYSR010000261.1:0-4224 GCA_964649525.1 uncultured Gammaproteobacteria bacterium | reverse complement strand
GATCACACAGATATTGATTCGGTCATGCAAGTTCAGGTGAACAACTCATCGGCCTATGCATTTACTGGCGGCCGCGAAATTAACCCTGAGCGTCCGACGGTACTTTTTGTGCACGGCGCTTCGTTAGATCACACAGTTTGGACTTTGCCGACGCGGCATTTTGCACGGCGCGGCTACAACGTGCTGGCTGTCGATCTGCCGGGGCATGGCCTCTCCGAGGGTAATTGCCAGCCCGAAATTTCAGGTTATGCTGACTGGCTGATTGATTTTCTGGATGCGACAGGAATTGATGAGACAGCGCTGGTTGGTCACAGCATGGGCTCACTGATCACTTTGGATTGTGCTGGACGCTACCGCGATCGAATTCGAGCCCTAGTGCTGGTTGGCACCGCAGTTCCAATGCCAGTCACCGACCAGTTGTTGGATGCTGCCAAGAATAATGTACATGAAGCTATTGAAATGCTAACAGCCTGGGGACACAGCCCTGGTGCTCATTTTGGTGGCAATGAAACGCCCGGAATGTGGATGATTGGTGGGCTGATTCGTCTTTTCGAACGAGGCGGTATCGGTGTCCTGCACAATGATCTTTTGGCTTGCAACAATTACACAAACGGTATGGAAGCGGCCCGCCAAGTGAAATGTCCTACAATGCTGATATTAGGACAACATGACATGCTGACACCTGCAAGAGCAGCCAAATCTTTGGCCGCGCAAATAGCGGATTCCACCACAGTTGTACTTGAAAAAACGGGGCACACCATCATGTCCGAAAAACCTGATGCATTACTTGATTGCCTGATCAAGATTGTTTAATCTGGAACCTCCACTCAACCCTCTCAACTGATCATGGAAAACTCCCTCTCAGTAATCTCAATCTGGGCAACCCAGATTTGGGTACAGATCATTATTGTGCTGGTCATTACTTTAATTGCCAGCCGCATCCGCCATGTGATCATCAATGGTGTCGAACGAAAACTCTCGGCAACCGAACAAATTTGGAGCACTTCGATTGTCGAGGCGCTTCGTCAGCCTGCTGCGTTACTCATATGGATTGCTGGTGTCTCTTTTTCTCTAGATCTTGTTCGAACTGAATATCAAACCCCGATTTTTGATTCGGTTCCTACTCTCAGAATAATCGCAGTCATCGCAACACTGACCTGGTTCCTGATGAAACTTGGTCGTTTTTATGAACACCACTATATTGAGAAAAGAGTCGCTGAAAATCCGAGTTACGATCGAACAACGGTCGTATTTGTCGGCAAGATTTTACGGGCATCCGCGGTTGTTCTAGGTGCACTGGTCGCCATGCAAAGTCTGGGCTTGAGCATTGCTGGAATTGTGGCATTCGGCGGGATCGGCGGAATTGCCATAGGATTTGCTGCCCGTGAACTGGTTGCCAATTACTTCGGTGCAATCATGCTTTTTCTGGATAAACCATTCCAGGTTGGAGACACCATTACTTCACCAGAAAGAGAAATTGAAGGGACTGTATTAGAAATTGGCTGGCGTCAGACGATTATTCAACGCTTCGATACGCGTACACTCTACGTTCCAAATTCTGCATTTGCCACCATCTCTGTACGCAATCACACCCGTCAGATAAATCGACGGATCTATGAATATGTGGGAATCCGGTACAATGACTCTGCTCAACTTGAGGCAATTGTTTCAGACATCAAGTCCATGGTAGAGAATCATCCTGAAATTGACCAGAGCAACTCGATCATGGTTAATTTCGACCGGTTCGCTGCGTCCTCTCTCGATATATTTATTTACTGTTTCACCCGGACAACAGTCTGGGCCGAATACCATGCTGTCAAGCAGAATGTGCTGGTGAAAGCGATGGATATCATCACCTCACACGGTGCTGAAATTGCATTTCCGACAACAACCGTCAATCTGCCAACTGAAACCCCACTTCGGATAATCACAAACGAAGGCGATTAGCAACATCAGTTAATACGCAGATTCGACATCGTTCCGAGAGCACATGGACTCAGTAGCATGGTTAACCGATCCATAGGCTCCGATAGGGTAAACCCTACACCACAATAGTGTGACAAGATCAGGTTAATTCTGCAATGAGCATCTCTGAGTTTAGAGATTAGGGATCCGCCTCAACGCGCCGGTCTGACTTCATGCGCTGCCTCGACGCGCTGCAACGCATCCCAGGTCAAGCCGAAATAAAGCTGAGGTGCCGCCTCGCGCCGCAGTGAATAGTCATCTTCACCCACTCTGCCTATCTCAATCAGAAACTGACAAAAACTTGGAATCGGACAGATCACGGTTTTGTCATCGCGCACCTGCAGCGCGCCGCGGTGAATCAGATCATTGTAAAACTCCTGTGCCGTCATGCCAGCCGGCAAACGCAGTCCCACATCCCTGCTCCCTGCGTGGTCATCATGAATCCGCTGAATCATGCTCAAAATGTCTCTAGGTACTTCGCCTCCTTTCATCCGCTTCATCAGCAAGCCTACCACTCCAGAAGAAGTGTTCATCGCATTGCTTAGGCGGGCGTAATAGTATTCCATGCGCGTCTCCAGGCTGAGCTGCTCGACTCTGGCAAAATCCACCGCTTCAATCTCACACCCGGCCTCCAGATATACCTCTGCGAACGCCTGCAGACAGTTTTGCAGGTGTGCTGCCCAGCCGTCGGTTCGATGCAGCAATACATCAAACTCATCAGCACGGCCGCCTAGCTCAATTTCAAAATGCGCACAGAATCCCTCTTTCAACTCTTCAATCTCAGCCGCATCCAAGCCATTCATTGAATAGATGCTGTGTTTCGAAAGTCGGGACAGTCCCAACTCACTGATCCGTTCTCTTGAATCCGACAGTCCCGCCAGCACCACCAGTACCGGCAGGTTGACATCGTTTGCATGCAAGGCCTGAAGCAACTCTCCAACGGGAGAGTGCCGGTCGCCGGGTAGATTCTGCGCCTCATCAACGCCAATCACTACAGGCCGCTTCCACCTCATAGACGGCAGTAACTTCGACACCGCCTTCAACCCAGCCGTGACCGCTTCATAATGCGTCGTCTTCTCGCGCTCAATGCCACCTTTAACAAATCCTGCACTACCGCCGCCGCTGACGCGCATGGTCTCGCTGAACGCCGTAAACAAGTCCTTGGTCTGCTCCGGTGCCACTAGATCAACCAAGTCCTCGCAAAATACCGACAATGAATGCAGGATGCCGCCGCTGCCGCTGTACAGCATCACTGGGGCTGGTTCCGTGCGCTCGCACCCGGCTGCATCGGCTGTCATATGGACGCCCTGCTGCCATGCGTGCTGCAAATACATCAGAGTCGATGACTTGCCAGCCCCTGGCGCGCCATAGATCACTCGGGTCAACCCTTTTCGCTGGGGCAGATTGTTTTCATGCTTCTTCCAAATATCCGCACAGATGTCCTCAATGCTGGAAAGAAGTCGCTTACGTCCCGCATAATAGGGCGGTGCGTTGCGGTCATTAGACCGAGCGTACTCCGCGAGGCCTTCTCGCCCGCTGGGAATCTGCAGTGGGTTGCCTATGTTCTGCATTCTGTTATCCTGTTGTTGAATGGCTGACATGCTTCAAAAAGTATAGCATGCACGACCGTGACCAAAAGTACACAAAACTTGAAGAATTTACGTTGGCTTGATGATTATTCTGCGAGATTGTAAGTGTCTGAAAACCGCTTAGTTTCCATGCTGAATCTCATTTGATAATACCGAGATCGGTATTGACAAACGTGACTCAGTGTACAAATCTTGACTCGGAATCAATCCAATCAGTCCTGACACAGCTCAGAGGCTGCTTTGGGTCCGAGATAGACTCTTCCCATGATCAACTCCGGTCAGTCATATTCAGTTCAAAACCTACGCCGCGCACAAAATCGGCGAATTGGTCACCTTCTGTGATTTTAATGAACTCTTACGAGTCGATTCCGTCAACTCATCTCGCTCTGATTGGGTTAGCGCCATCATGCATCTTTCCATCAAACTAGCCTCACAATTGAAAATATCAACGAGAACAATTTAGTTTTTTTACGACAGTTGGGGGAAGGCTCGAAACTAGATTAGCGATTCCGACAAATCTGGAAACCGGTCAATCCACTACCTTATATCAACCTACATACTAACTTATTGTTGCTAACTTATTCCGACAATTAACGAAACGCCACTATCGATTTAGAATTCATTTATATCTTATTGTATTACTTAGTAAACTTATGATTTTGATTCCACT
>CAZYSR010000260.1:0-7857 GCA_964649525.1 uncultured Gammaproteobacteria bacterium | reverse complement strand
GATGCCTTGTTGCTGACGGTTGCACCCACTAGCGAGCGCATTCATCAGGTTTCAGGTTTCGGTTTCGCGTTGGGTTACCTTGGAGGCGGAATTTTGTTTGCGGTCAATGTCTTTATGGTGTTGAAGCCCGAGATATTTGGGCTCGCGGACTCCGCCCAGGCGGTACAGATCAGCTTTATTACCGTTGCAGTTTGGTGGGCAGTATTTTCAATACCGATTATGCTGTTCGTCAAGGAAGAACGGGTTCAGACTCAAGGCGCGGCAAGCACTGTCTTGAGTGGGATTCGTCAACTCGCAAAGACTTGTCGAAACTTACGCACACAGCGCACGATACTCCTATTTCTGATTGCCTACTGGTTTTATATCGACGGGGTTGACAGTGTGTTTCGCATGGCGGTTGACTACGGACTTTCAATTGGGCTGGCAAGCAATGACTTGATTACCGCACTGTTGCTCGTTCAATTCATAGGATTTCCCGCAGCTTGGGCATTTGGCAAGCTGGGTCAGAAAATTGGACCAAAACCAGGAATTTACATCGGAATTGTTGTTTACCTTGTCGCAACCTTGTGGGCGTCCTTTATGACGACTGGCACGGAATTTTACATACTAGCAGCAATGGTTGGACTTGTGGTCGGCGGCATTCAAGCCTTGAGTCGTTCACTACTCGGTCAGTTAATCCCGCCAGAGCAGGCGGGCGAGTATTACGGCTTCTTCAACATGGTCGGAAAAACAGCGGCAGTCATTGGTCCATTCCTTGTGGGCTGGTCGGCCCTTATGTTTGGGTCCAGACTTTCAATCGTGAGTTTGAGCGTCCTTTTCCTGCTCGGCGGTATCTTCTTGTATTTTGTCAAGGTGCCTAGGGACCAAACCACAGAGTCACATACCTAATCGAGGTGAGTGCAGCCCGGTAATCTGATCAGGCTGCATGCTCAGATCACATTTGTGAAAATCGTGAGAGACATAGGAATAATCTGGTAGGGATCAAACACGCAAAGACAAGTCAATCCAATCGCAAAGAATCGATAATCGAGTGGAATCCATCTCGGATGATCTGATTCAAGGTGATCAGTACACTGATTCCAGAATATGTCCGGACTGTATTCTGAAGTCTATTTCTGGACTATCCGATTGTCAATGATTGCTGTGTAGGGACTGTTGGCAGTGAGGTAGTCTGCAACCACATCTGTCACGAGTGTAATTCCATCATAGGGATTAATGGCGTTGTCCGCAAGTACGGCGTAGCCATCCTTCCCACTGCGGAGAAATTGACCTGTGGTAATTCCATAGATTTTGTCAGGATCTAGTGAAACCCACTCCCCATCCTGCATCACTTCGACCTTTAGAATCCGTCCGTTGTTTGGTTGCTGTGACAACGTAAATTCAAACCGAATTCCGGCTACTTGAGGAAATCGTCCTTGCATGTCCTCTACTCCACTGACACCATTCTCAAGTGCAGCCACAACATCAGAACCTTTGAGTTTGAATCTCGACAGCACTTCCTCAAATGGAAAAGTGGTCAGAACGTCACCAGTTGAAATTGGACCTTTTTCTAGCGAGGCTCGAATTCCACCGGCATTTGCAATGGCGATATCGACACCAAATGGTTTCATGTACTCTAGCATCGCTGTTGCGACTAAAGTTCCGACTTCACATTGTTGCTTACGACACGTGTCTCCGCTGCCATCCACTGTTGTTGCGGCTTCCGCAATGACTTCTTCAAGCAGTTCAGCAAGCGGCGCCGCTAATTCGGCAATTCTTGCTTTCACCTTCTCATCTTCAGGAATTGAGTGATCCAATAGGACGGGCTCACCGATTGCTGATTGAACAACGCCCTGATCGTCGAAAGTCACGTTCAGTCGGCCGAGAAATTTCCCAAAAGCGTAGGCCTGAACGACAGCAGTACGCTCACCGTTTGGAGTGTTTACCCACGTTGGATAAGGTCCATCTGCTTTTTCAATTGTGTTTGATAGCAAGGTGTCTGAACCACCACCAACGATCAGGTCGATTCCATTGACTTTTGTTGCAATATCTAGATCAGCTGGAAAGCCAGAATGTGAAATCACGATGATGCGATGAATTCCCCGCGCGGCAAATTGATCAATCTCGCGTCGCAGAGTTTCAACTGGGTCAGTGAATTTAATGTTTTTTCCAGGTGAGGAAATTTCGTGAATGTGGGTCGGAACCAGTCCAATCAGTCCGTATTGAAAGCCTCCACGTTCTATAACCGTCGAAGGCATGAGGACATCTGCAAGTGCAGTTTCGGCAGACACGTCAGCGTTCGCTATCAGCACTGGGAAGTGTACAGCATCCATGAATGCTCGCAATCTTTCAGGGCCGCCGTCAAATTCATGATTCCCTGCTCCCATTGCATCATAGCCGACCAAATTCATCATCTCTGCATTAGCTAGTCCTTGGTACTTGTTATAGAAAAGTGAGCCCAGAAACTGATCTCCCGCATCAAGGAGTAGTGAGTTTGGTGACTCTACTCTGATTTGTCGAATAGTCGTAGCTAATCGAGCATAACCCCCATAGCATTTACCCGCCTGGTTGTCTTCCGCCGAACAGCTGTTGTTAAATCTGTTGATCGGTTGAAATTTGGAATGAAAGTCATTGGTGTGAAGAATTGTGATTGTTTCCGCGTGTGTAAAAACGGCAAAACACATGAAGGTGGTGGCTGCCAAAGTGCGGCAAAAGTTCATGAATATACTCCTGATAAACGGACGTAAATGGGCACGTGTAAATTCGCCATGCATTGTGATGCTTCGAATCAAATGTAAAAGTGTGAATTCACAATTCAACCTGTTGGTCTAGATTACCAATGTGGAATTCAGCACTGGAAAATCATCCATGATTAAACCAATTGATGTCTATCGACTGTCTTGAATTTCAGATTGAACCGCTTGCATCTGAGTACCGTAAGGAAGCCTACGTCTGAAATTTGAGAGTTCTCCATTCAAATTTCCTGCCAGTCGAGGAATCTTCAGGCGGCACACGGCCTCTCTAATCAGTATAGCCAAAGGAAAGGGAATGCAGTGATTCGACTTACAAAATTCTGCGGCTGGTGTTCGGTCAAAAAGAAGCGGCCGAATTTACACAAATCAATCTGTAAATTGATTTAGATTCGCACTCGTACAAGTCAGCGCAACTGAGTACACAGATTGACAGTTGAATTTGGATCGACTGTGGAGTCACAAAATAGTATCCTGTGCCTGCGTTGTAACAGGCTGGACACTAGCGCTTAATTTGTAAGACGGAGATTCGAGAGAGCAGCGATTGAGAGTTACCGAAGCTTTTGCTTATTCGCAATCCGGCTCTTCGTCCTCTACGGCAGCAATTTCAGGATCTGTCAATACAACAACGGCTGTCTGCCCCTGATCCTGGTTGGTTTCACTAGATACAGTGGCAGTTTCGCTCGAATTTACTTCAGTTGCAGTATCCGAGAAAGCAGGACTCGCAACACACAACAACAGGAAGGCAGCAAGAAGTTGTTTAGCTACGGATTTTAACATTGGATTGATTCCTTTGCTCTCTATTGATAATACTTCATTTGACTGATGTTGTGGCAAATTGTTCCAAGTAACCGTGCACTGGGCTTGACTTGAATTTCAGTAAATTATTTGGTGTCTCACTCGTGAATTTGCAAAACGATGGAGCTTTCATCAAGAATAATGTCCCCAGGTTCTGGTTAAAATACAACGCGTCATTTCCCATTTCGAAATCACTTGAATTTGAAACAAGTAACAAATTCCACGTACATGTTGCTTCAGGTTTTTCACTATGACACAGAGAGCACGCCGTCGCCGTAAACAGCCTCAGGTCGAATCTGCGCAAGTTAGCCAACTGCCATTTAAACCAGTTGTCAATAGGTTTCCCCCGATTTGTGCAATTTCTGATGATGAGGTGGAATTCATCCACCAGTCCTCGTTAACCGTACTAGAGCAGGTCGGTGTCGAGATTATGTCACCAGAGGGTCGCAAACTATTGGTCGAAAATGGGGCAACGGCTTCTAGAGACGGTGATGTAGTCTACATTGAACGGGGACTGGTCGAGGAGTGTCTGAAGACGATACGTTCCAGTTTTTCTCTTCATGCCAGAAACCCGATGCATGACCTGGAGGTTGGAACCGACAAAGTTCTATTCGGAACGGTTGGGAGTGCGCCGCACGCGTCCGACCTTGATCAGGGTAGACGAACCGGCAATCTTCATGACTACCGAAACTTTTTGAGGCTGACGCATCAACTCAATATTGTGCACTTTATCAGTGGATACCCGGTTGAACCTGTCGATGTTCATGCTTCCATTCGACATCTTGAGTGTTTGCGTGATTGTGTCGTATTGTCCGATAAGGCCTTTCACGCCTACTCGCTTGGCCGTCAGCGTAATCTGGATGCCATCGAGATTGTAAAGATCTCGCGTCAGCTGAATGACGAACAGTTATTGCAACAGCCTAGTCTGATCACGGTGATCAATTCAAATTCTCCACTGCGACTTGACGGCAACATGGTTACCGGAATCATTGAGATGTCGCGGCACAACCAGATTGTGATCCTAACCCCATTCACCCTGAGTGGAGCAATGGCTCCTGTAACGCTTACCGGAGCTGTCACCCAGCAAAATGCCGAAGTGCTAGCTGGCTTGACCATCTCACAACTCACGCGTCCTGGCGCGCCGTTTGTATACGGTGGATTTACATCGAATGTCGATATGCGCTCCGGTGCTCCTGCATTTGGAACTCCGGAGTACATGAAAGCAGCGTTGATCAGCGGACAGATGGCACGTCGTTACCGTTTGCCATTTCGTTCATCAAACACGAATGCGGCCAACACCGTAGATGCACAGTCTGCCTACGAATCGGTATTTTCTCTATGGGGAGCGATCAACGGTCACTCACACATAGTCTTACACGCAGCCGGTTGGATGGAAGGCGGGTTAACCGCATCTTTTGAAAAGTTTGTGATGGATGCCGATCTGCTGCAAATGATCTCGGAGTATTTGCAGCCAGTGCCGGTAAATCAGGATGAGAGCGCAATTGAAGCAATGGTACAGGCAGGTCACGGAGGACACTTTTTCGGTACTGATCACACTCAACAGCGGTATCGAGACGCATTCTATACACCATTGCTTTCGGACTGGCGCAACTATGAAACATGGAGTGAGGCTGGTTCACCTCAGACCATGGAACATGCGAATCGCCTGTACAAGCAGCTACTGGCAGAATATGAGCCGCCGCCACTTGATCCTGCTGTCAGGGAGGAACTTGATGACTTCGTCGATCGACGTATCCACGAAGGTGGGGTCACCACTGATTTCTAAAATGAATCGTGTAGCAGTACATTTCTGCCGAGTAATTGAATGACAGTCACTCCGAATAGCGATCAGCCAACTCTGTTCGTACAAGTTGTTTGCCCATATTTTTTGACTGAAGCAGTTTTAAAAATGCTTCCGGCATATTTTCTATGCCGTCCATGAAGTCGGTTTTGAATTTCAAGTCACCATTCCGAGCGCCTTCGGCCAATGCTTTCCGTGCCTCCGGATATCGATCAAAGTGATCAAACACCAGAAATCCCTTGACCTCTGCTCGGTTGACTAGAATTTGGCGTAAGAATCGCTCGCCCATATCGGGCTCCTCAAAACGTTCTGCCAGACTGATAGTACCCACAATGATGACGCGTGCATTCAAAGCAAGATTGTTCATTGCTGCATCGTGAATTGGACCAGCAGTGTTGTCAAAATAGATGTCAATTCCATCAGGACAGGCATCTCTGACATCCGAGACTAGATTTGCGGATTCCCGGTAATTAATTCCAACATCGTAACCGAGTTCTCTGCACCAGTCCAATTTTGCTTCGGAACTTGCGACTGCGACCGCACGGCAGTGATAGGACTTAGCGAGTTGCCCGACAATTTGGCCGACCGCTCCAGATGCTGCGGACACCAACACAGATTCACCAGGACTTGGTTTGCCAACCACATTGAGTGCCATCCAGGCCGTAATTCCTGGCATTCCGATGTAACTCAACCAGGCGTGAGGTGGCCCGATTTCAGGGTCAACTCGTGTAAGCCCATCAGTGTCCAACGCCGCATACTCCTGCCAGCCAAAATTTATGGTTTCGATCAACTCTCCTTCTTTCCAGTCGCTGTGGTTTGATTGGACAACTTCTGCAACGGCTCCGCCACACATAACCTCGCCTATTCCCACTCCTTTGGCGTAGCCCTGCTTGGGACTGATTCTGCCACGCATGTAAGGGTCAACTGAAAGATACACGGCTTTGGCTAAAACTTGGTTAGCACCTAATTCTGGAATCGGATTTTCTTCTAAACGCCAGTTTTCATGGACTGGCATACCTTCAGGAAAAGAGTCGAGTTTCCACTGTCTGTTGAAATTGTCCATAGTCAGTTACGCAATGAGTTAAATAAGATTCGGAAATTAGAAAAAAGAAAAGCATTCGAGTACAGAAAGGATTTTTTCATGTCCTGAATGCGGCTACGATAACGGCCTCATTGTAGCATTGATAATCTGATAAGCTTCAACGGCAAAGATTCCCGCTAACCGCTAATCTGCCGACTAAATCATCGTCCTTTTTCTCAAGGCTAGCTGTTCTTTTTGCTTCAATCTGAAAACAATCCGCAAATTTGACAATCGGATGTATAACTTTCAAACTCAAAATTCAACCAGATAATCCAACCAACTCATATAGAAGCGTTCATGAATTACGTTATTGATGAATTTCCGAGGCCCTCCGTTGCAGTGAGTGGCGAAACAGCTCGATTCCCGGTGCGCAGAATTTACCTCGTTGGCAGAAACTATGCAGAACATGCTCGTGAGATGGGGCATGATCCGAATAGGGAAAAACCATTCTTTTTTCAAAAACCGGCTGACGCCATTTTACCGACGGGCAGTGAATTTCCCTATCCACCGCTTTCAAGCAACGTCCATCACGAAATCGAGCAAGTAGTCGCACTTCGCTCAGGTGGCAAGAACATTCGTGTCAACGACGCGCTGGATCATGTATATGGATACGCGGTCGGAATTGATATCACCCGACGCGATCTTCAGCAGCAAATGAAGCAACAGGGCCGACCCTGGGAAGTTGGCAAGGCCTTTGACTCTTCTGCTCCAATTAGTGCCATCGTTCCGGCATCAGCAATCGGGCATCCACAGCAGGGTCGAGTATGGCTTGAAGTCAACGGCGAATTGCGTCAGGAAGGAGACCTGAATCAATTAATCTGGTCGGTACCTGAAATAATTGCAGTTCTTTCAACCCAATTTGAACTGACCGGCGGTGATTTGATTTTTACAGGCACTCCAGCTGGGGTGGGTCCCATCAAGCCGGGTGATCGCCTGACTGGTGGCGTTGAAGGAATTGCAAATATTGATATCGTGGTGCAATAATTGCCTATTTTATTAGACCTTGAATGTTCGTAGATTACCGGAATTCACGACTGTATCAGTCTGTAAACTGGAATTTCGGAATGATTTGATTGTCAAGTTCTAAATTCAGTTGATATGATATAAAACTAGTTTACTTATTCTGAAACTCAGAAAACTTTGTATTTGAAACCCTAACATCGTGCAAAATTCACATTGTGACTAAAATTAATGATGTGAATCTAAAGTAATGATGTACTGGAGGAATAAAAAATGAACCCAAAATATCATCTTGAACAAGCCTACAAAGAAGGCACAATTTCTCGCCGCGAATTCTTGCAAAAGTCTGCGCTGATTGGTGCAACGGTTGCATTGCCCGGGGCCATGATGTCAGGTGCTGCCTGGGCAGAAAGGAAGCGTGGCGGAGTACTCAGACTCGGGATGGGAGGTGGATCAACCACTGACACAATTGATCCCGGGACACATAC
>CAZYSR010000259.1:0-4100 GCA_964649525.1 uncultured Gammaproteobacteria bacterium | reverse complement strand
GGTCTGTTGACATCTTCCGTACTCAACTGCGGGCAATCTATCGGGCGTCTGCATTTGGTGAGGTGCAGTGCTTGATTCCAATGCTATCTAATCTTGATGAACTCAAGCAGGTGACTGCTCTTATTGATGAAGTAAAACGAGACCTGGACAGTGAAAACGTCGTCTACGATCCGACCGTCAAAATTGGTGGCATGATCGAAGTGCCCGCAGCAGCGATCACCGCAGATCAATTTGCTCAGGTACTGGACTTTCTTTCTGTCGGGACAAATGACCTGATCCAATATACCCTAGCAATAGACAGGGTTGATGATGATGTCAATTATTTGTACGACCCACTACATAGTTCGATTTTGCGTCTGATCAAGAATGTTCTGGATGCAGGAAGGAAGTATGACACACCCGTTTCACTGTGTGGTGAAATGGCGAGTGACAGTCGGTATACCCGTTTATTGCTTGGAATGGGGCTTAGAATTTTCAGTATGGACCCCGGTGCGATTCCTGAGGTAAAACAAATCATCCGGCAAAGTGACGTGTTCAGCACCCTTGACTATGTGGACAAAATCATGGCCTGTCCGGACTCAGCGCGACGATTGGACTGGCTTTCGCATCTGAATGTTGCTGAAATACCAGTTCTCAAAACGGCCCAGGTCCAATCGTAAAGTTTCATTGATGAATGGCGGATTCTGCCATCTCGTTTTAACTCCTGCTTTGGTCGCAACCGTATTTGCATCGGAATTTCAGCAAATTCTTACCTGTGCTGAACACTATCTGAGCAGATAGCGGATTTGGGGCCCAGCCAATCAAAAATGGCGGGGCACCATTTGTGGTAACATATTGCTGTCTTTACACGGCAGCGAACTCCCCTGCTGCCAACTTTTCACCAGGAATAATTTGATGGCGGTTGCCGAGCACACCGATATCCGCAAAACTATATTGGAGCTCCTTGAGTACGGAGCGACCAGCGAACTGCGCGAGTATCTACATGATATTCACGGCGCCGACCTCGCTGCAGTGCTGGAAAGCCTGCCGCCATCCGTTCGCAGTCTTGTCTGGTATGAAGTCTCCGAGTCCGACATGGGAGAGATGCTGACTGAGTTGTCGGACCAGGTAGCAGAAAGTCTGATGAGTGAGATGGAACCACGCACACTGGTGCGGGTTTTACAGATGCTGGACATTGATGAGATTGCGGAAATTATGCCGCAGTGCCCAGCCAAGGTGGCAGCAGACATTCTGGTTGCACTGGATGAAGAGCGGCGTGAAGGACTTGATACCGTCTTATCCTACCAAGAGGACACCGCCGGCCGGTTGATGAACATCGATGCACCTGTGGTTCGCGAGGGTGTCAAGGTGGCAGTGATTATGCGGTATCTCAGGGTTGTGGGAGAGTTGCCTGAATATACCGACAAAATCTATGTATTGAATCGCCAGGGTAGGCTCCGCGGCGCAATCCTGCTGCGTGATTTGGTGACGGCCAGTCTTGATGCACAGATTGACGACTGCATCGATGAGGACCTGTTCCGATTTTCACCTGACGACCCGGAAGAACAGGTCGCACAGGTTTTCGAGCGCTATGATCTGACTTCGGCACCTGTTGTTGACTCTGACGGCAGGCTGTTAGGCAGAATCACTATCGACGACGTGGTCGATCTGATGAAGGACACAGCCGGTAAAAATCTTCTTGCCCCAGCAGGACTGGATGATGAAGACGATATCTTTGCGCCTGTACTTTACACCGCAAGACGCAGGGCACTTTGGCTTGGTATTAATCTAATTACTGCAGTCATTGCTTCAATGGTGATTGGGATCTTTGAAGCAACCATTGAAAAACTTGTGGCGCTGGCTGTTCTAATGCCTATTATTGCGAGTATGGGAGGAAATGCAGGAACTCAAACTCTGACCACGGTAATTCGCGGATTGGGCGTTGGCACTATATCGACTGCAAACGCATTGGACGTGCTAAAAAAAGAACTGCTGGTTGGTGGTTTGAACGGGTTAATCTGGGCGACAGTTGTCGCAGTTGTCTCAATCGTGTGGTACCAAAATTTCCTCCTGGCAACAATAGTAGCGACCGCCATGCTGGTAAATATTGTGGTGTCAGCACTATCCGGCGTGCTTTTGCCAGTGATGCTGGAGAAAGTTGGAATTGATCCGGCACTTGCAGGTGGTGTATCGCTGACGACCGTTACAGATGTGGTTGGATTTTTGGCAATTCTGGGCATAGCGGCACTGGTCCTGGTTTAGTCCAATTGGTTCTCAGGGTTGCGGTTCAGAATAATCGAAAGCCCGATCAATACCACACATAGAATCAGCAGCGGTACAAATCCAAAGCGTACAAAAGGTGTTGTCCCACCCGTTGGAACGACCATGGTTTTTAACACCTTACCTTCCGATTGTTCAAGTTGATCAATCACTTGCCCTCTGTGATCAATGGACGCAGATATTCCCTTATTGGCTGCACGGACCACGGGACGTGCCGTTTCGATCGCACGCATTCTTGACATTTGCAAGCGCTGGTGCGGGGCAAGTCGGTTGCCAAACCATGCATCTTCACTGATATTTACCAGATAAGAGGCAGCGGGAAGCATTTTGATAATATCACCTGGGAAAGCGTCTTCGTAGCAAATGGATACACCAGCCAACTGGCCGGCCAGCAGCAGTGGTTGTTGTGGTGACTCGTAGCTGGTCATATCGGAAGCGGGTAGAGACACTAAGTCATTAAGCCAGTCAAGCCAGCGTCGAAAGGGTGTGTATTCCCCGAAAGGTACGAGACGGGCTTTACGATACTTCTGTAAATCATCTTCCGAGATACCGTACGCACTGTTGTAATAGCGGGTAGTTTCAAGTTCGACTTCCTCTTCCAGGGTTCCGACTAAAAAATCAGCAGGGTGCTGACCCAGAGTTTTCCAAAGTCCAATCTTTTCGAGATGGGTGTCAGGGTAGGATAGTGCTATCTCCGGCCAGATAATCAGATCTGCATCGGCGACCGCCCGGCTTTCAGTGACAAAGTAGTCCAGCAGGCGAACTGCATTTCTTCGGTCCCACTTTTCAATGACGCTGACATCTCCCTGAACCACCACCACGTCAATTGGTTTGAACGACTCATCAGTCCAGTCTGTACGACTGCCGACGAAGCCAACCAAAATAATCAATGCGGCGATGCCAAGCGGAATCAGCCGAATCTTATGGCTCAACAGTGAGATCACGCCGGCTAGGATACAGGCTGTGAGACTGACACCGAGCACACCGGTCAGCGGTGCCCAACCGACCAGCCAGGTGTCGGTCTGGCTGTAACCAACATAGAGCCAGGGGAAACCTGTAAACAGCCATCCCCGCGTCCATTCCGCGAGTATCCATATCGCGGGTATCAACGCAAGGTATCGCCAAATGAGTGATGCGTGGAATTTTGTCTGAATATACCCGCTGATGGCTGTGAAGAGAGACATGATGGCGGCAAGCAGAACTACGGTTGTGCCAGCTAGAATGGGCGAAGCAAATCCAAAGTCGTGGACACTGATGTAAATCCAGTTAATCCCGACTCCATAGAACCCGATTCCAAACAAAAAACCAAGCCATGCGGCGCGGCCTGCTGACGCCCCATTCCACAGCCGGAACAACAGCGCAAGCGTGAAAAAAGTGACTATGAAATAGCCAAAAGGCTCGAACGCAAGGTTGGTAAGCAGCCCCGCAGCAAATGCGGCTAGAAGCGGGGCAAAGCCTGTCGTCGAGAATTGCCTGAGAAACAAAGGTTCACTGCTGAACTGAATCAGGCGGTGACGGTCTGAGTGGAGTGACTTGGAGTTGCAGAATACGTCTGCTATCGGCCTCAGTTACTTCGAACTTAAACCCTCGATAATCGAATTGATCGCCGGTTACGGGAACCCTGCCCGCCAGTTTCAAGATGACGCCGCCAATCGTATCAACATCGTCTGGAAATCCTGCGTCGAACCGTTCATTGAACTCTTCAATATCGGTCTGTGCATTGACGCTGAACAGATTGTTTGCCGGCTCAGTAATCATTTCGTCGGTTTCTATGTCAGATTCATCTTCAATATCACCGACCATCTGTTCCAGTACGTCCTCAATCGTAATCAGTCCGGCGA
>CAZYSR010000258.1:0-2088 GCA_964649525.1 uncultured Gammaproteobacteria bacterium | reverse complement strand
ATGTATCACTGTTCAATGAAGGACAAAAAGTGGATGTCAAGGGTACTTCGATTGGAAAAGGCTTCACAGGTGTGATGAAACGATACGGTTTTGGTGGTGGCCGTGCAACTCATGGAAACTCCAAGGCGCACCGTAAACCGGGGTCAATTGGACAGAATCAGACACCGAGTCGGGTGTTTCCCGGCAAGAAGATGGCAGGGCATTCTGGTAATACAACACGAGTGCAGCAGAATCTTGAAATCGTAAAGGTTGATCCAGAGCGTAAACTACTTTTGATCAAAGGATCAATTCCAGGCTCGCGGCAATCGGACATCATCGTTACGAAAGCCGCCAAACAGAAATCCTAACTTTTACCTGGAGCAGGAACCGAATATGAAAATTGAGGTATTGGACAAAGAAGGAAATCGAAAAAAATCGGTTGAGGTTTCCAGTGCCAATTTTGATGCTGAATTTAACAGTGCTTTGGTACACCAGGTTGTAGTCGCTTATCGAGCTGCATTTCGGGCAGGTACGCATGCACAGAAGAATCGTTCTCGGGTGCGTGGCGGTGGCGCCAAACCATTTAGGCAGAAAGGTACCGGCCGAGCGAGGGCAGGTACGCGTAATAGTCCGATAAATCGTGGTGGTGGTCAGACATTTGCCGCTTCTCCACGGGACTATTCACAGAAAGTGAATCGCAAGGCTTTTCGGGCAGCAATGCGTTCGACATTATCGGAAACGCTTAGAAGGGACAATCTGATTGTGGTGACTGATTTAGATTGTGATGCACCGAGTACCAAACAGGCAGTTCAGCAACTGAAGAACTTGAACTGCCAAAGAGTGCTGATCGTTGATGATAACGCAAGCGACAATTTGCACCTGTCTTTAAGAAATATACCGAATGTTCACCTGATTGACCCTTCAATGCTGAACCCGGCTGATGTTGTTGATCAGGGCAAAGTGCTGATGACAGAAAGTGCTGTCAAAAGAGTTGACGAGTGGTTGCAATGAACGAAGAGCGCATGTACACCATTATTCGCTATCCGATTATTTCGGAGAAGAGTACGATGGTTGCCGATCGGGCAAAACAGATCGTATTTGAAGTTGCGAAAGATGCCACGAAAAGTGAAATTAAAGAATCGGTAGAAAAACTGTTCAAAGTTCGAGTTTTGTCGGTCCAGGTGCTGAATGTGCGTGGCAAAGAAAAGCGATTTGGACGAACGATTGGACGACAGAGCGATCGGCGTAAAGCCTATGTCAGACTGCACCAGCATGATGATATTGATTTTTCACAGGCCGTTGAAGCTTAGAAACAGCAAATAGATATGACACTGGTAAAACAAAATCCGACGACACCCGGACGCCGCGGTATGGTTAAGGTTGAGAACCAGCAAATTCATCGCGGCAGGCCGCACCGCGCACTTTTGGACTCAGTCAGCAAGACCGACGGACGTAACAATGTAGGACGGATTACAGTTCGACATCGAGGCGGGGGACACAAACGCAGGTATCGGATTATCGATTTCAGACGTGACAAAGACAATATTCCGGCTCGCGTTGAACGAATTGAGTACGATCCCAATCGCAGTGCACATATTGCATTGCTTTTGTATGCAGATGGTGAACGAAGATACATCATCGCACCCAAGGGAATTAAGGCAGGTGCTACGCTAGAGTCAGGTACTACCGTACAGATTAGACCCGGCAACTGTTTGCCGCTGGAAAGAATCCCTCAAGGTACAGTGGTTCACTGCATTGAGATGAAACCCGGTAAGGGTGCGCAACTGGCACGCTCAGCTGGTTCTTCGGCACAGCTACTTGGTCGTGAAGGTAAATATGCTCTTATGCGAATGCGTTCGGGGGAAATGAGAAAAATCAATTCTAAGTGTCGGGCAACCATTGGTGAAGTTGGAAACGAAGAGCATGGGTTACGCAAACTGGGTAAAGCGGGTGCCAAACGATGGCGAGGAATCCGCCCGACCGTGCGTGGTGTTGCCATGAATCCAGTAGACCATCCACATGGTGGTGGTGAAGGTCGAACATCTGGAGGTCGTGATCCGGTATCGCCTTGGGGCGTGCCCACAAAAGGTTATCGCACTCGGCGGACCA
>CAZYSR010000257.1:0-4254 GCA_964649525.1 uncultured Gammaproteobacteria bacterium | reverse complement strand
GTGTCATTGGTGTAATTCGCAATGCTGAAGTTGCCAAAAACAAACCGAAAGAAGCCAAATCTGCATTATCAATCGGTGACGAACTAAAATCCAAGATTATCAGCATTGACAGGAAAAACAGAAAAATATCACTGTCAATTAAGGCATTGGAAGTGGATGAAGAAGGGCAGGCAATTGAAGAGTTCGGTAGCGATAATTCGACTCCTGCATTAACGCTTGGGCAAAAACTCAAGGAGAAAATCTTTTCTTCGACACAGTAATCATTCAAATCAAATAATGTGAGTGGCTATGACTAAGCAAGAACTGATCACAACACTGGTAGCCAAGAATCCCGAACTTTCAAAAGATGACGTACACATGGCTGTGGATGTTATTTTGGAGACAATATCGAAGGGATTGGCTGATGGAAAACGTATTGAGTTTCGAGGATTTGGAAGCTTGAGATTACGGTATCGAAAACCTCGTCAGGGTCGAAATCCCCGTACCGGTTCTTCGGTACCAGTAAAGGGCAAGTATTTTCCACACTTCAAGCCAGGTAGACAACTCCGACAACGCGTCGATGAAGCGCAGGTCGTCTCAGACTAATTCGATTTATGACAGCTTATTTAACACGTTAGGAAGTAGAAGAACAGTTTGATAAAGAAAATCCTACTTGTAATTGTCAGTATCGCGGCTCTATTGTTCGGGGTTACTTTCACAATCAAGAATGCGCAGGTTGTTGAACTTACATATTATTTTGGAATTAATTGGCAGGGACCTTTATCCTGGCTGATAATCATTGCTCTAATTTTGGGAATGCTCGCGGGTATCTTTCTATGCTTTATTTCCTCTTTATTGAGAAAGCTCAAATCAAACAGCGAGCGAGGTAAAAGCCAGGCAGAATCGACATGATGGATCCACTCTGGCTCTTGATTTTGCTGCCTGTCGCGGCTCTATCCGGATGGCTCGCAGCAGCTGTTTCACGTTTTCAATGGCGTGCGCGGAATCGCGTTCCCAAGGCCTATATGCAGGGTATTAACTATTTGCTGAACGAGCAACGGGAAAATGCGCTGGATAATTTTTATGAAAGTTTCGATGCCGATAACGAGAATTACGACCTGTTATTTCCTATTGGCAACCTCTATCGTCAGAAAGGTGAAATAGGAAAAGCAACGAGAATACATCAGCTCTTGGTTGAGCGAACCGATCTTACGGGCGAACAGCGAAGTGAAGCGTTCTATGAGTTGGGTTTTGATTACTATAGCGCTGGCATATTGGATAAAGCGGAACAGGTTTTCAAAGAACTACTACAAAATCCGCGATTCCGAGAAAAGTCTCACAATCTGTTGCGAGAAATTTATGAACAGGAAAGGGAGTGGGACCAGTGCATCAGCATAACCAAAAAGCTCAATCGCTTTTCCTCGGAAGACTACATGCCAGTTTTAGCACAGTATTATTGTGAACTGGCAGAAGAGGCAATTCGGACTGGAAACTACAACAAAGCGGAAAACTATGTGCAGATTGCTCTCGATACGGAAATCGATTGTGTTCGCGCCATTCTGCAATCGGGTCGCATTAAGGCGATTCGTGGCGAACATCAATCGGCAATTGATATCTGGACAACGATCGAAACAATCAACCCCAAATATATTTCAGAAACTGCCGGTCTGGTACTGGAGAGTTATAAAGCGTTAAACCAGTCTCACAAAGCTGCTGATTTTTTAAAGAAAGTTGCTGAAACTGAGCAGAACAGTCAGTTTGCGATAATCTATGTAGACATCCTTCAATCGTTGAATAGAGAACAGGAAGCAGAAAAGTTCCTGTTGAATTGGATTCGTAAACACAAATCATTTGATTGTCTCAATAGACTTGTATTGCTAAAGCTGAAATCTTCAACCAGCATAAAACGAAGTGATATTGAACTGATTGAAGAAATGATCATCAACCAGACGAACCCGACTCGCCACTACAAATGCCAACGTTGTGGATACGATGTCAAAGTACTACACTGGCAGTGTCCCAGTTGCCGAGTTTGGGATCAGTTTGAAATTCAGCAATCTTCCCAGCACTCCTTAATCGATTAGTCTGACTGGTGGACAACCTGTAACAGCCACTTACGTAGCGACACTGTCCCCACATTGGGGAATTTCACTCACCAGCAATGTCGAGATACCTCAGGTATCTAAGCTCGGGGAACCAGAAGTTTGTATTAAGCGCCGCGAGCAAACATTACATGTATCTCGTCGGGACTCCGGTATATTGCTTACCTTGGAGTATTCGGTACTAGTCAGGATCGCCAACCGTCCTTGTCGCTAAATGACTCAAAGTTCGTCAAGTAACTTGGACGACAAGGGTATGTAGCGGTTACCTATTGTCCTTATCTTGATTATTTGGAAGGTTATGCGTCTGAAAACGATGTTGGAGACTTTCAGCCAGTGCGCACAGACCTGTTGTTTAAGTCGTTTCTGTCACCGGTGGTAATAGCCGGTCTTGGGATTTGAATATAGGAATTTTAAATACCCAAATAACTATACAAAATAACAAAATATTCTTTATTTCTACATTTTTAATGTATTTTTGAGTAGTACTATATAAAATATCATAAAAAACCCTATTATCGTTATTTATTTGTATTGTGATATAGTTATAAGATATGGCTGAAACACCATCTACAAGACAGAAACGTTTAGCGGCTCTATTGAGTGCAACTTCTGGCACGATTCGGGTTGCCGATGCGATGCGCGTCCTTGAGGTAGATCGGCAACATGCTTCCAGACTATTGGCCGGGTGGCATAAGCAAGGGGTAATCCGGCGTGTTGCGCATGGCTTGTATGTCCCTGTTCAACCATCGGCACTGGGACAAACGCAGGTACTTGAAGACCCTTGGGTGCTTGTTCCGGAGCTGTACTCACCCGGCTACATAGGAGGGTGGAGTGCGCTGGAGTACTGGGAACTGACTGAACAGTTGTTCCAGTCAATCTGTGTGCTAACTCATAAGCGTGTCACCTATGGTGAAACGACTCACCAAGGAGTTAAGTTCTATATCAAGTATGTTCCTGAAAAGCAGCTGATTGGCACGAACACCGTATGGAGAGGGCATACGAAGGTACTGGTTTCAGATCCCTACAAGACATTACTGGATTGCATTGATGATTTACGTCTAGGTGCAGGGTTGCAGCATGTAACCGATTGTCTACTTAAGTTTTCGAAGACGTTCAATAAACAGAGTGATCTTGATTCATTGCTGGATTATGCCATTCAAATTAAAAACGGTGCACTTTTTAAAAAACTGGGTTATTTAGCTGAGCAGCTTGAGTTTAAACTTTCATTTGTTAATGAATGTAAAAAGCACTTGACTTCGGGTTATGCCACTCTGGATAAAAATGCAGCAAAAAACCGGCTAGTTACACGATGGAATTTATGGGTTCCGGTAGAAAAGGCTAAGTGATCAGCAAAGATAAAATAATGATTATTGCTGATGAAACGAACTTAACACCCAACACCGTCGAAAGAGACTATGTTCTTGGGTAGCTACTTGCAACTGAAAATTCTCCTTAAAGCGACGCTTGGTAGCTCGGCAAATCATTTGCGGATGTGCGCATCTGGAATAAATGTGTTTACGAAATTTAGGTCATGTGCGACGCAAATGTATTAGCAATTCACGAAATTATTCGATAATTAGGGGCACAGGTGCGGTGGAGTCAATTGATTGAACAATCGCCTGTCAAAGTATCTTGAAATTGAAACATTAGCAAGGGAAACACCTGCATATGGCTGAAGATTCACGACCACTCGCTTTAATTTGCGGGTCTGGCGCTTCCATACTGCTACCAGAAATGGAGCATCAGGAAAATGTTGATATTACTACCCCTTACGGTGAGACATCAGCTCCGATATCTATATGTAGACTTCATGGACTTACTGTCTGTGTACTAAATCGACATGGAGAGGGCCATACCATCCCGCCACATCGAATTAACTACCGTTCCAATATATGGGCTCTGGCAGAATTAGGATGTAAATCTGCCATTGCGCTGGCTACAGTTGGTGGTATTCGAGATGATCTGAAATCTGGAAGCCTGATGCTGCCAACACAGATCATTGATTACACTTGGGGGCGAGAGTCGACATTCTTCGACGGGGGTTCCGAATCTATAGTGGGGCATTTGGAAAATGCGAACCCATACTGTGGTGCGCTTCGAGACTTGATTTTACTTGCTGCAGATAGTTCCAACATTCCTTTGCATGATGGTGGTACATACGCTGCAACCCAAG
>CAZYSR010000256.1:0-2544 GCA_964649525.1 uncultured Gammaproteobacteria bacterium | reverse complement strand
GAGCCTACTGGAATTTGGGGACTTCATAGACTCATTTGACGAAAATAACAAAACCCGGCACGGCTCGTAAAACCGTGCCGGGATATTTAGTCATTTGACTATGAGGGGAATGAATAAGGCAACTTACGTGCGCGAATGAATTCCCCTTCCGTAGTATCTGTATACGGAATTTGTTCGGAGCGGAATTTTGACATGCTGGCAAAGATTTTCGCGCTCCACGGATCATTGGCAACCTGATCAGCGATGATTTCACCGGCCGCATTACCAATTGCGATAAGCGCATCATCCGGTATGACCTTAATAATGACGCCTTCCTCATTGACCAGCTTTTGAAGGATTGCGCCAGAATAAGCAACTGGTTCCGAAAGCGCGAAGTGATTCGCAGAATTCGCACACTGTGTCACGATCGCTTTAAGGTCGTTAGGCAAAGTATCCCACGCCGCTGGATTGATGAACAGATCAAGCGAAGTTGCCGCTTCGTGGAATCCCGGAGTGTAGTAGTACTTTCCGTGACGCCAGAATCCCATGGTAGCCTCACCATAGGGGCTGTTCCATTCCACCCAGTCCACAGTTCCGGAAGCAAATGCTTGCGCAACTTCTGATCCAGGTAAATTGATCACTGTTGCGCCAATTGCTGCCATAGACGCACCACCGATTCCGGGCATACGCATTTTCAGTCCTTTGAAATCCTCGAGTGAATTGACTTCCTTCCTCGAATAGCCGGGATGCTGCACACCGGTATTACCACAGACAAGGAATCGACAGCCTAGTGCGTCCTGATAGAATTCGTCACAAAGCTGTGCACCACCGCCGAACTGAATCCAGGCATTGTATTCCTGCGCAGTCAGTCCAAATGGAAAGTTACTCACCAATTGTGAGGCAATCGCTTTACCCTTCCAGTAGTACGGGGCACCGTGTCCCATTTCAACCGTTCCTGCACTGACAGCATCAATTGATTCAAATGCTGGAACGACTTCACCAGATGCAAATAGCTTTATTTCGAGACGGCCGTCTGAACATGCAGTTACTTGATCCGCAAAATACTGGGCTGTGGTCCCGAGTCCTGGTAAATTCTTCGGCCAGGTAGTTATTAATCGCCACTGTATGCGATCTTGGGAAATTGCTGGAGCGGCAACTGCAGCAGTCGCTAGACCCGCTGCTGCTGCTCCTGATTTCTTGATGAAATCTCTTCTCTTCATTATCATACTCCCATGTTTGAGTTAAAAATTCATTTGTCGTACTAAACCGGACCACAATACAACACTTTTGTTGTTGTGAATCCTTGAATGGTTCTTTTTAGTCTTTCAATCGTACCTTATATATTTCAAATATGCAAGGATAAATGTTCTCAATGAGAACTAAGTCTGAAGGTTAGTCGAACAACTAGCCTGTCACAATTCAGGCGGATAATCAAGTTTAGCTACGACTGCACTATCGCCATAAAGCGGTTCAAGCTCAAATTCAGATGGGATTTGTTAAAGAACTGCACCAAAGCACCATAATTGCAAATACTTGGGCAAACACTTCAAGTTTCATGTTCTTTGGTACTTGCTTTGATCACAGAAACTTATTGCTTTCATCACCTGGCTATCGATGGTGTAAGTAATTGTAATCAGGAATGAACTTTGAACAATTGAAGGAGTTGGCGTTGCCGCCTATCGAAATTCCAGAATTCTGCCGGTAAGCGAATGTCTGCTTAGATTAGCCAAAAAGCTGCTTTGGCAGCCACGTCGCCAGCTGTGGAAAATAAGCAAGAATACAAAGTGCGATCAGTTGCAGTACGACGAAAGGAATGACACCGCGATAAATGTCACCGGTTCTAATCTTTTTAGGCGCTACGCCCCGTATATAAAACAGCGCCCATCCAAATGGTGGTGTCATAAAGCTGGTCTGAAGATTCAAGCCGATCATGACGCCAAGCCAAATGGGGTTAATGTCAGTCTTGAGCAGTGCTGGTGCAATGATTGGTACTACGATAAATACTATTTCGATAAACTCAAGGATGAAACCCAGAAGAAAAATCAGAATCATCACGAAAATTAAGGCCGTTATCGTACCGCCCGGCAATGAAAGAAGAAAATGCTCAACAACTTCGTCACCACCCAGCCCGCGAAATGTCAGAGAAAACAATGATGCACCAATCAAAATTCCAAACACCATGCACGAAATTCGGGTTGTTGAGCGAACCACTTGACCCAAAATTTTCCAGTTTAACATCTTGCGAATTGCGGCCAGCAGCATTGCGCCGACCGCACCAAATGAAGCGGCTTCAGTTGGTGTCGCCAGTCCACCGAGAATAGAACCGAGAACGGCAAGGATGAGAAACAGTGGCGGAATAAGGACTTTGATGATCTGAGCGGCAAGGTGACTTCGGTCCATGCTTGAGTCATAGTAAGCGGGGGACGCCCCCGGACGAATAAATGCAACCATGATTTGCCAACAAAAATACAACGCCACAAGAAGCAGACCTGGTAAGACGGCACCTGCAAACAGATCGATTACGGAGAATGGTTCAAACAGGAAATTACCGATAGAAAGCTGTGC
>CAZYSR010000255.1:0-1944 GCA_964649525.1 uncultured Gammaproteobacteria bacterium | reverse complement strand
CAACAGCAATGTTGGCAACTGCAATCGCGACTGCTCTACTTAGTTTCCGAATACTATCCAATGGGGGTAAGATTGAGGTGCCAGGTTCCTCCACAGCCTCTTGTGCGTGCCCGATGACGTTGGCAACAACATTCAGCATTTCATCGGTGACTTTTTTCGCTTTAATCGCACTCAAACCTAGCCCAATACCTGGAAATGCATAAGCGTTGTTGCATTGAGCAATTTCATAATCGACTCCATTGAGTGACACCCGGTCAAACGGACTGCCTGTTGCAACGATTGCCTGCCCGTTCGTCCATCTCAAAATATCTCCCGGAAGAGCTTCGGTTTTTGAAGTAGGATTAGACAGTGGAAAAATACACGGTCTACTGCAAACTTTGGTCATTTCTCGAACAATTTCCTCGGAAAAATAACCTGACTGTCCGGAGACTCCTATAAGCACATCGGGTTGAACATTCCTTACTATGTCCAACAGTTGAAAATCACCCTTCCAGTCTACCAAGCGATCAAGCGACTGTGCAAATGGAATTTGTTGTGGTCGAAGATTGGGAGAATCGCTTCGAATCAGACCCTTGCTGTTTAACATATAAATCCTGCGCCGAGCCGATTCCTCTTCCATTCCCTTTCTTATCATGTCGTGAACAATCCCATGCGCAATGCCCGTACCAGCAGCTCCGGCTCCGGCAATCACGATCGTTGAATCAGTCAGAGACTGTCCAGTTACCCGACTCGCAGCAATTAGAGAACCAACGGTAATAGCGGCTGTTCCTTGTATGTCGTCATTGAAGCAACACAGGCGATCAACATATTTATCCAACAAACGCAGTGAATTTGATGCTCCAAAATCTTCAAATTGAACCACTGCATGTGGCCACTTTTTGTGAATTGAACTAAGCACAAGCTCAACAAAATCATCATATTCCTGGCCGCGAATGCGAGCATGCTTCCAACCCACGTAAAAATTACTTTCCAAAAGTTTGTTATTGTTGGTTCCAACATCCAAAACGACGGGCAAGGTAACCTTTGGATCGATGCCGCCCAAAGCAGAATACAGGCTCAACTTGCCAATTGGTATTCCCATGCCTCCGACACCCTGGTCCCCAATGCCCAATATCGCCTCGCCATCAGTCATCACAATGACTTCAACATCATCGTTCGCCACATTTTCGAGAATTTCATCCATGAATTCTCTTTCCGGATAGTTAAGAAAAAGGCCAAAAGGTTTTCTGTAGATTTCCGAAAACAATTCGCAGGCATTACCAACTGTCGGCGTATAAAGTACTGGCAGCATACTGGCAGCGTGCTGTATGATCAGTTCATAGAAAAGAGTTTCATTGATCGTCTGCAACTGTCGCAGAAAGATATGCTTTTCGAGATCGGAGTCCTTAGCAGCATAGGCTTTATAGGCTCGACTAACTTGTGCGGATAGCTCTTCCTGGCTGTAAGGGACCATTCCCAGTAAACCGCCTTCTATTCTTTCTTGTCGTGTGAATGCGGTACCTTTATTCAACTCAGGCAACTCAAGCCACAGCCTCCCACCTTTCAATTCTTTAGGAACTTTCGCCATGATCTCGCCTTTCAAGTAATATGTAGTATTGCCTTAATAATACTATTGAATCTATTGTTATCACAAGGTAATTCCTGATTCAGAAGCCAGTTGTTGAGATCATTGTGATCCTGTTCGACAAATTCTTTAAACAATTGAATTTCTTCTTGTGAAAGCGAATCATAAAATTCGTCAATGTAACGATAGAGTAGTAATTCAAGTTCGCGCGTGCCTATTCTGCAACGCCAGAGGAGTCGATTTTTCTGAATGTCTTTATCGACTATCGAGCCTGTCACGCACGTGTCGCGATCAACTTTTTGATTTCGGCGATCGCTTTGCCCGGATTTAGGTGTTTAGGACAGGTATTGGTACAGTTCATAATCGTATGGCAACGATAC
>CAZYSR010000254.1:0-2399 GCA_964649525.1 uncultured Gammaproteobacteria bacterium | reverse complement strand
GTCGAGATCGATTCGGCGACCAAAATATTTGAGAGTGAAACGAGCTCTGTTACAGCGCTCGACAATGTCAGTCTGAAAATTCGTGAGAATGAGTTTTTCACACTGCTTGGTCCGTCTGGATGCGGCAAAACAACACTGTTGCGTCTGATTGCCGGATTTGAGCATCCTACCGACGGTCGCATTCGACTCTATCAGGAAGACATCACGTTTTTGCCGCCGTACACTCGACCGGTGAACACAGTCTTTCAAAACTACGCACTTTTCCCACACATGACGGTTCGGCAAAACGTAAGTTTTGGATTGGAAATGCTGAAACGTCCCAAGGAAGAAATAGCAAATACTGTGGATGAAGTGCTCAACTTGGTCCGAATGGAAGCATTGGGTGACCGTCAAACCAGCGATATTTCAGGCGGTCAGCAGCAGCGAGTTGCATTAGCCCGTGCCCTGGCACCCAAACCCAAGGTGCTGCTTCTAGATGAATCACTTTCTGCGTTGGATTACAAATTGCGCCAGGATATGCAGATCGAATTAAAGCGTCTGCAGCACGAAACGGGAATTACATTTGTGTTTGTCACTCATGACCAGGAAGAAGCTCTTACGATGTCGGACCGAATGGCGGTAATCAACGAAGGCCGTGTCTTACAGGTTGGCACACCAAGTGAGATTTACAATTTTCCGACTGAACGTTTTGTTGCGGAGTTCATCGGCGATTCCAATTTTTTGGAAGGTCAGATTACAGAACAGAACGAGACGCATGTACAGGTGCAGTTTGCTCCAACCAGTACAGTTGATCTGCCATCTGATCAGACATTTTTGTCGGCTAGAAATGTAACTGTAGCAGTCCGGCCAGAACAGGCTACCTTAACTTCCGCGACTGAGCAGGCAACGTTGCAGGGTATCGTCAAAAGCATGGTCTATTTTGGTACTCACACACATTACGTGGTCGAGTTGGATAGTGGAGATGAATTCACGGTTCACTTGCAAAATTTACGCGGTCATGAGCTTCACTACGAAAATGGCAGTCGTATTGGTGTCAAGCTGGACCCCACAGCCATGCAGATTCTAAAGGACTGAAGTGCCGAATTCAGTTGCTGAAGTCAGGAGCTCAAACAGAGGGCTTCATGAGCACTCTGAGGCTGCAAGGCGCAAGAAGGAGGTCCGCAACAATCTCCTGCTTTGCACTCCAGCGCTGATCGTTCTCATACTCGCAGCAGCCGGGCCTTTATTGATTGTTTTGATCTATACCTTTCTCAAGGCCGGGCCTTATGGAGGTGTGATATGGGAATGGTCATGGGATGGCTGGTTTCAAGTCTTTCTGAAAAAGGACATTTTTGACGGTACCGTATCCATCGCGGACGCGCACATCTCAATCTTTTGGCGCTCAGTTAAGCTTTCTGTCCAGTCCACATTAGCGGCCTTGATCCTAGGGTTCCCAACTGCATACTTCATAGCCACACGCTCTCCCAATACGCGAAACCTGTGGCTGTTCTTGATCACCATCCCATTTTGGACAAACTTGTTGATTCGCACTTTTGCAATCATGCAGGTGATTCGCGACCAGGGCATCATCAATACCTTACTGATTAATTTCGGAATAATCGATACGCCGATTGAGATGCTGTACACCGAATTTTCCATCATGCTGGGTATGGCCTACGTGTATTTACCACTCATGGTTTTGCCGCTTTACGCGAGCATAGAGAAGCTTGATTTTCGATTAATCGAGGCTGCCTATGATCTATATGCAACGCGAATTTTTGTTCTGTGGCGAATCATTATTCCACTGGTAAAGCCCGGAATAATTGCGGGCTCAATCCTGGTGTTCATCCCATCGCTCGGTGCGTACGTTACGCCGCGAGTGTTGGGTGGAGGTAAAAACCTGATGCTCGGCAACCTCATCGAACTGCAGTTCGGGCAGGGTAGAAACTGGCCGCTGGGCGCAGCGCTATCGATCACCTTATTGGTAATAGTGATGGCTTCGCTACTGGTGTATGTGCGAAACCTACAGCGAAAATCGGATTGATTATGCTTGTAGCTAGAAATCGGGACCGAGAATTTTCCGTACGCTACTTGCCTGGATTTTCTTCTGTGGCGGTTTTGTGCTTTGTCCTGCTTTATGCACCGATCGTTGCGCTGGTAATTTATTCGTTCAACTCCGGGACCAATATTGCCCTTTGGGAGGGTTTTTCGCTGCAATGGTATGTTGTCGCCTGGGAAAATGAACTTGTACAGGAAGTAACATTCCGATCACTGATTGTGGCGAGTATCGCATCAGTCACAGCAACCATCTTGGCTACCATGGCTGCGCTGGGAACGACACGAACTCGAAACTATCGAGGACAAATGGTGATTTATGCAGTCATCAATCAGCCATTGATGGTACCTGAAATCGTTACTGG
>CAZYSR010000253.1:0-3647 GCA_964649525.1 uncultured Gammaproteobacteria bacterium | reverse complement strand
CTTTCGACCTCTTCAGGTGTCCACTTGGCGACTTCTGCACGAATCTCGTCCATCCCGTAAACTCGCTGGCGAATATATTCTTTATCTTCCCAGCCGTTTTCAAAGATATGCCAGAGCACGCCCCAGATCAGTGCGACATCCGACCCAGGTCGGAGGCGAACAAAGTGGTCTGCGTGTGCGGCAGTTCGAGTGAAACGAGGATCGCAGACAATCATCTTGGACCCTAATTCTTTAGCCCTAAGGATATGCTGCATCGCAACTGGATGGGCTTCAGCGGCATTGCTGCCGATAAAGAACATCGCTTTCGACTTGTGCATATCGTTATAGGAGTTCGTCATTGCGCCATAGCCCCATGTGTTAGCAACACCGGCAACTGTGGTTGAATGACAGATTCTCGCTTGATGGTCAACGTTGTTGGTTCCCCACATCGCTGCGAATTTGCGGAACATGTACGCCTGCTCATTGTTGTGCTTGGCTGAACCCAGCCAGTACACTGAATCCGGTCCGGACTGTTCGCGGATATCGAGCAGTTGGTTGCCGATTTCTTCAATCGCATCATCCCAACTGAGTCGCTTCCACTTGCCGGCAACCAGTTTCATTGGATAGCGCAGACGCTTTCCTCCCATTCCATGCTCGCGGACGGTTGCTCCTTTCGAGCAGTGTCCACCAAGGTTGAACGGGGAGTCAAAGTCCGGTTCCTGACCGGTCCAGACACCGTTTTGTACCTCGGCTACTACACCGCATCCGACGGAACAGTGAGTACAGACGCTCTTGCGGATCTCTGTCTGAACTCCCTCCATTGGTGAGAAGCCGGCAGCAGCCTGAGCTTTCTTCATCAATTGAGGGGCAAACATCGAAGCCGCTACACCTGCCCCCAGCGTAACTCCGGAGCGCTTCAGGAACGTTCGGCGATCGATAGCTTCGCCGGTCGAGGCAATGCCTGCCAACGCTCCACTATCGGTACTTCTAACTAATTTCATAGTTGTACTCCTATCGTTTCCTAGAACCGCGCCCGGCGATAGTACTCGCGGATGTGGTCGGTTTCATGATAACCAAGACTAACAGGCGCTTTTTCCTGCGTCTCAAGGTGTGCACTATCAGCCGACGAAGTTGATGTCGTCGATAGTGCAGCGGCACCGCCAAGCACCGCCATACCCTTGAGGGCATTGCGCCGGGAGTCCCGGTCTACAAAGTTGCTACGTTTCATAGCCTCTTCTCCTCTTGCGTATGTTTATAAAGTGACGTCACATACATACCCAAATATGCCCGTCTAAACAGGCATCTCAAGGTATTCGGTTTCAAAGTTGATGAATTCAATACCAAATTCTCCAACTTTGGAATAAAAGTTTGCTTTCCTTGCTTGTGTTAAATCTTTGAAAAATCTCCTCGCCCAAGGTTTGATGTGTCGGGAAAATAGAGTTTGCTGCGTCTTGAATTGAAACTCATCGACAGAATCAATAACGATACCCATGATATCCATCAATGCGGCAATGTGGTCTTCAGGCTCTTTGCTGCTTTCTATACGTTCAATACCAAGCGCTTTCAGATCCTGTCGCAGCAGACTAAGCGGTTTGTCCATCAACATACCCGTAATGTACCACGAGCCGTAGGGGACCAACTCTCCACGCCCAACGCCTATAAATAAATCATGATACTCATCATCAAGCGCTTCAATACCAGGGTGGTCTTTCGCCGCCCTGGCAAGAGCATTCAGTTTGATCAGAAATTGGTTTATCGCCTGGTCTTCGGGAACGCCCAGTTGTGCGACTTGCTGAAGAGTTTCAGAATTTGGAGGTGCAGACAGAAGCAGGGAAAACAGATAGTAATTGTTCGCCCTAAAGCGAAGTTCTTCCGTTGATGTTTCAACGTTTCGTAAAGTCATACTACCTTCTTTTGCGATGAATATACAAATCCCTTTAGCGAAAGCGAACCTTGCCAAATTTCAGTTTTGTATATTCTTTGTATACTTCGTTTTAATTCTATATCAACTTGATAGCAAAATTCAAGCGAAAAAGCCAATTTTATTTCTCAATTGAATCGATCGTCAAAATCTGATTTAATTGGAATAAGCCGTAGCAGAGAAACCGTTCGTTTAGAGCTTGTCGCGGGGGAATCCACCCTCGACTGCAAACATATCTTTCACGCGGCAGTCCTCACACATTTCCAGCCGTTTAATCGCATCCTCATTCTTTGCAAACATTGAATGGCCTTTGAGCTTTTCTTTCATTGTATTGAGCATGGCACTGGTTGCAAATGGTTTGCCGCACATAATGCAATGAAAAGGAGCATCTTCATTCAGTATGCGAGATCGCATGCGTTCATCGGTATTGAACAGGTATCTCGGGTTTAGTGAAATCGAGCTTTCCGGGCATGCAGTTTCACAGAGGCCGCACTGAACACAATTGTGCTCTATAAAACTCAACTTGGGTGTATCGCCATCTGTTTCCAGAGCTGAAGCCGGGCATACTGACACGCACCCCATGCACAGTGTGCAGGTCACCGTATCGACTTTAATTTCACCGAACGGTGAATGTGACGGCATGACAGCTGTCGTCGGTTGCTGGGGTGCATGATCGTACAAGTGCTCGATAGCCGTTCGAATGTCAGTCCGCTTGATGCCCGCCGGTGCAAACGATGCAGGCGGAATTTCAAACAACGCTGCACTGTTCGAATTCAACTGCTCAGAAGAAAAAGGTTCTTCCAGAAGTTCAATAACCGGTTCAGATTGCCCCATACCTTGCAAAAGCACATGCAATATTTCAAACTGCTCGCTTAATTCGCGCTTCATGGATTTGGGTGTTTCACTCGTAATCAAAACTTTAATACTCGAAGCACCATAAGCCAATGCGCTCAGGCAGATGTCTAAGCCCAGCGATCCCACCTCTTCAACTTCAACAGGTAAAAAGTTTTCATTCATGAGATTGCTGTGTTGTTCAAGCAGTAGCGTACCATTGGTTTTGTCGTAGAAAACAAGTGTTGGATTCGTACCACCGGATTCTCTGTAAAAATGAAGCAGTTGTTTCAGAATTTCTTCGAGATTGTTTGCGGGTGGGTAAGCATAGGTTATTGCACCAGTAGGGCACGCGGCTGCACAAGATCCGCCACCCTGACAAAGGTGGGAGTTCACCTCAATCATGTCTGTCGCTGGAACAATGGCATCAGTTGGACAGGCATCAATACATCGAGTGCAGGCTATGATGCCGCTACGACTGTGTGCGCAAATATCGGGGTCGTAATTGAAAAACTTTGGTTTATCAAAACTCCCGATCATTTCGGGAATTTCACTTAATGCATTCTTGATTTGAGATTTTCGGCTGGCATCGTTACCGATCCAGTAGTAACCTGGTGGTGAAATTTCGGCAGAAATGGCTGGTTTGTCCGAAAACTCCAACACCATATCGAAGTGTCCGGATTCATGCCCCGCATACACGCCGAGGTTCATGCGTCGTTCACCTGTTATGGAAATCGCTTGAAAGGCGCCTAGGTAACCGGATAACTCGTACTGTTCTGCATAGAAATTGATCGGGTATTCGAACGACTCTTCTTCATCATCTGTTCTTTTGCTTGTGGTGAGCGTGTGACCCTTAACACCCGATTCGGACAGATTTCTCTGAGCCTTAACAATATCTTTTGCAGGGCCAACAATC
>CAZYSR010000252.1:0-2468 GCA_964649525.1 uncultured Gammaproteobacteria bacterium | reverse complement strand
GGCTCGATGCATGGCCACTTGCTGAGTATTGGGTTCGCCAATTACAACAGTTCTCATCATAGCTGCATGGTAGTGATGGTATACGCCGGCAAATTCCAAAGTTAGCTGGTCTTGATCGGATAAATGACGCCTGGCAGATTGGTATCGACAAAGTAGAGCATTCTCGCCTGAACCGAGAATAAATTCGTTTGCTGGATCATCACCGCCGCCGCGATAGACGGCACCGTGCATGGCAGCTAAAATTTCACCATCAAATACACCAGGAGCAGTCACACGAATTGCTTCATCCAGAGCATCGTCAGCTAGTTCTGCAGCTCGTTCGACATACTCAATCTCGGCCGGTGATTTGATCACTCGCTGCTGATTGACTAGGTCTGAAACATCTTCCAGGGTGCAGTAGTCTGCAAGTGTAGGCCTAAGGCTATTCCATAGATGCGCCGTCAAGCCGTATGCGTGCAGTTCTATCCCCAGCTTTTTGCCTCGGCAGTCATAATCGTCAAGCAACTTCACCAAGTCGTTGACTGGGTTGTGAACAGCCTGATCAACCCAAACTCTGATATCTTCAATTGTTGAGGTGAGTTGTGCCTGCAAACGATCAGGTGCTCTGGTCAGCAAGGCGTAACTTCCGTCGCAGCTTAAGTACAGACATTGAAAGAAACAGTAGCCAAAAGTATCGTATCCCGTCAGGTAGTACATGCTTTCCTGACGGAATATCAGAATTCCGTCCAACTCTCTCTGCTTTAACAGTTTGATTAACTGCTGCCGACGATCTTGATATTCTGACTTTTCGAAATGAAGTGCCATTACTCTGTTCCATATCCCTCAGAATTGAAACGCTGAAGCGCCAAAATCAACGTTCTTGGAATCAACATATGACTCCTGACCCAAGCATATTCGATCGCGATTAGCGACCGGTTATTTGCTTGGCGAAATTATAGATTTGTGTTTCATTTGATGGGCACACAAATCCGTGCAGGGATGTCAATGGCTAACCAAAATTCCGGTAAGTCAACTCTTACAAAAAGAAATTACATTTCCCAAAGCACTTTGATAGGCATGGCAAACAGTCCCGGATACATCTGCTTGATTTGCTCCCCATCGTAAAGAACAACACCACAAACGAACCGATTCCCGCTTATTTCCTGGAGACGTTTCAATCCTCTAAAATCTCGGGGCCAAATCGTCGCACGTGACTTCACTTCGATTCCAACTACCTCGCCAAACGGGCGTTCCAAAACCATATCCACCTCAAATTTTTCCGTATCACGATAATGACACAAAATCAGCTGATCGTCCGCAAGCGAAGTTGCTTTCAATATTTCTGAAAAAGCAAAGCACTCCAGCAATGGCCCTAGCAGTTGTCTGTCAGCTTGAATTGCTTCTGAATCGGTATTGCGCATCGCAGCGAGCAATCCTGAATCGAGAAAATAGATTTTTTCGGATTTAACAAGTCGCTTGCGAGCACTTTGGTACCATGCAGGGACTCGGCGAACTAAAAATAGATTCTCCAGCAAAGTCAACCAACGATCCGATGTTTTACTGTCAATGTTCAACTGCGAACCGAACTTTGAAAAATTCAATAACTGGCCTGATGCCGTCGCGGCCAATTGAATTAACCTTGCAAACTGATTTGTTTTGTTGACTCTCGTGATATCCGACAAATCTCGCTTAGCTACCATTGCAGCATATTCGCGCAACCACCGTTGCCTAATTGGATGTTCATTCATGGCCTGCGCGACTGGATAACCACCGCAAAGAACTCTTTCTACAAGGTTGTCCGTGCGTCCAATCACACGACTAACCTTGTCAAAGTTGCCAGATAACATTCGTTCAATGAATCGAGGTGTAGCACTTCCATCAATTTCCGCCTGGGAAAATGGCATCAATTCAACAACTTCAACACGTCCTGCAAGTGAATCGGGGGAAATGGAGTGATGAAAGAGATCGACTGACCCTGTAATCAAATACCGGCCTGTTTTTGGATTTTCGTCGACCGTTTTCTTTATCGTCAAAAGAAGTTCTGGAGCCCGTTGAATCTCATCAATAACAGCATATTCATCGTCCCTTAAAAATCCATCCGGATCAATGTTAGCGAATTTTCGATTTGTAGCATCATCGAGCGACAAGAAACGACAACCATTCAAGCGGGCAAATCGGCGGGCAAGGGTTGTTTTACCTGACTGCCTAGGTCCCACAATGGCAACCACACGCGAGTATCCTAGCGCACTACTGATTCGGTTTTCTACATGACGATCAACATAGCCTGACATGTTCTTTATCCAGTCGTTCGATACATTCAGAATAAATTAATGATTTTCGACCACTAGTCCATATAATTTGGAATAAATAGTTGTATTATTCGGAATTTATATACAGAATATTTGGATTTATTGTTTTGATTAATTGGAATTATACAATTCAAACCAAATATTGCTTTGAATTGCTTCCACAAATATTCACTTGAACAA
>CAZYSR010000251.1:0-2683 GCA_964649525.1 uncultured Gammaproteobacteria bacterium | reverse complement strand
GTTGCGGATTTGGCTTTAGACACATCATATCCGAGCGAGAGTTTACACGTTCATTCGCTATCGATCGAAAAATAAAAGTAGCAGTGGAAGAAGCACGAGCTGATGTCATGGTAGGACACGATACCGGTTGCATTACTACTCTGGATAAGAATCAGTGGATAGGAAAAGCCGTAGACAAGCATTATGAGATGCCAATTCTCGCGGACTGTCAGTTGGCAGCAGTGCTATGCGGCGCCCATCCTTACAAAATAGCCCAACTGCACTGGCATGCATCAGCATTCGAACCACTGCTCGAAAAACTCGGTATAGACTGGAGAGAGGCAAAGTTTGAGTTTGAAGCCTACCTGGCAGATGTTGAGGCCGGTCACCACGAAACCTTGTATGACCCACGGCGAGCGATCACGTCTGGACCGGGGTTCGAGGTACGAGTGTGAGTCAGAGCGTATTAGTCGTTGGAGGTGGTCCAGCAGGTCTCTCAGCTGCCAAATCTCTTGCTTCGATTAGTCAGAATGTCACTCTTGTTGAGAAAGAGGAGATTTTAGGCGGAGCCCCGATACTATCAGGTTATGCAAAATTAGTTCCATCGGGAGAATGGGCCAGTGAAGCCATTGGACGAATGGTCAGATCGGCTGAAAACAGTAAGTCGATAGAAATCCATACCTCAACTAGAGTCGCTGAACTCAGCGGCGAACCCGGCAACTTTAGCGCTAAATTGTCAAATGGTTCCGAGGTTTCCGCATCATCGGTCATCTTAGCTACCGGATTTACCCATTTTGACTCTGTAAACAAACCCGAATGGGGGTTTGGTTCACACCCGGATGTTGTAACCACCACTCAAGTGGAACAAATGATTTCTTCCGGTAAGGGTGTTCACTGTCCCTCTGATGGCCGCAAACCGGACCGAGTTGCCATTCTGTTATGTGTCGGTTCCCGAGACCGCCAAATTGGCCGCGAATGGTGTTCAAAAATTTGCTGTACTGTTTCGGCTAATCTGGCTATGGAGATTCGTGAGGAACTACCTAAGTGCAGCGTATACATCTATTACATGGACATTCGAACTTTCGGATTGTACGAAGGACAGTATTACTGGCGAAGCCAGGAAGAATTTAAGGTCAAGTACATCAAAGCTCGCATTGCCGAAGTTACCTTCGATGGCAAACGAGTAGTTCTCAAGGGGGAAGACACACTCGTCAAACGACCTATCACCATTCCATTCGACTTGGTGGTTCATGCAATCGGTATGGACCCCAATATCGAAAATCAGGATATTTCACGAGTCTTCGGAGTTGAATTAGAACCACATGGTTTTATTCAACGGGCACCTGCATACGACAGTATTGCTGGTACTTCGCGCACCGGAGTTTATGTTGCTGGTGCGGCTGTTGGACCCGAAACCATTGATGACTCGATCGCTCAGGGCCAAGCTGCAGCAATGGCCGCACTGGGTATGGCTGCAAACGCCGCGTAGAACCCTCCTAAGGGCATATTTGTTGAGTGAACAATGGCTGCGATGGCGCTAAATCGTCCTATGCAATCTTTCAGCAATCCCGTATTGCATCTAGATGGGCGACTATTGCGGACAGCGTTTAATTCAATGGTCGACAGTGCAGAAAAGTTGGGCGGAATTGAAATGATTGTGGAAGGATTGTCTGGGAAGACAATTTTGTTTCAAAGGACTTTCTGTGATTCTGCAGAAAATTTGCTGGAATCTGAGTTTCTTGACACATGTGCATTTATGCCCACCGTTCGAAGGCGTATAAAGTCTGTACTTGAAAGGCTAAGTTTCAGCGAGCTGAATCAGATTATTCATATGCTATTGACGAATGTATCTGTTGAAAACGTTGATGAGCGCATTGAAGCATTCGAATCAAACCTTCAGAGCTCTTCCAAAGATCGCTGGATTCGCGACCTTGCTGCAGAAATTTTGCATTACCGTGAACCTGATACCTTCCCACTCATGACTCGTTGGATTTGGGATTACGGCTCGAATTCTGGTGTTCTCCGAGAAATCTGGTTTTCAGATTCCAAAACCAATTATTTGAATATTCCACATGGAATTCAAACCCATCTTGAATTACGTCGGGAGTTGAGTGAATTTCTCGACAGTCTTGGCGTTTACAAGAATATCAACTACATGATTGACGTTCTCTCCGCTTGGATTTACAGTCAATATATCGGTAACCAAGGTGGTAGTTTTCTGAAAACGGACTTTAGTTTCACTGGTACACCTTTCGGCTATGTGTTTCGAATGTTGGGGCTCGATGCCGCTCTTTCGTCAAGTGGAAAATCAAGATTGATTCTGGCAAATGGCAAAAGATACTGCTTGTCAGGCACAATTGACGCAGTTGCTCACTGAATTAAACCGAGTTTATCCGTTATGCCAATTCACGAAGAATCCTTAATCCGACCTGAAAACTTAAGGAAACATGAAGAACTCAGTATTGACAATGTAGATGTTTCAGGTCACTGGAGTACATTCATTGAATCGCGTTCAGTTTCGGATTACAACGAAAATTTAGAGAAGGAAATTGCAGCATATCCAGGTGGCGCGTACATCCACCGATGCTGGCAATGCGGTGCCTGCACAAATTCATGTACGGTAAACGCAATCAATCCTGACTTCAATCCACGTTACTGGATTTACCTCGCCCGTCTGGGAATGGAGCAGGAACTGTTACGTGAC
>CAZYSR010000250.1:0-4618 GCA_964649525.1 uncultured Gammaproteobacteria bacterium | reverse complement strand
GTGCTCAAGTGGTACAAGGAACGCGGTGGCGTCGAAGAATTTGCAAAGGTATCGATTGTCAAATCAGGATTTGTTTACGATGCGATCGACGCAAGCAACGGATTCTATGACTGCCCGGTCATTGGCGAGAGCCGGTCACGGATGAATGTTGTCTTTCGTTTGCCGAGCGAGGAGCTGGAGGCAAAGTTCCTTGCTGGAGCCGAAGCTGAGGGACTGGTCAATCTTAAAGGACACCGAAGTGTTGGCGGTATGCGCGCGAGCATTTACAATGCAATGCCGATGGAAGGAGCAGAAAAACTCGCGTCGTTTATGGACACATTCCGGATTGCGAATTCGTAAAGTAATTTGTTAGGGAAAGGGCGTAGTGCCGCAGATCAAGAAGTTCGGTGGATTACTGGTTAATCCTGAAAACATTGACCAGGTTGTCACACCATCATATGACGCGATGACACCAGCGGAACGTCGTACGTTCGCTGAACAGAATCCAGACAACTACGTTAATGTGATGCGTACGCTCGAAGAGTTCGATGGCAATGGTCCGACACTTGAAGAAATTCTGAATCACAATCAGGCCAATCTCAAAAAACTGCTTGATCGTGGTGCATTCATCAGAACGGAGATTCCAGCCTATTTTCTCTACCAACTGCGGTTGGGATCACATGAACAAACTGGTGTCATCGCAACCATTCCTGTGGAGGAGTACACCAGTGGTCGTCTCAAAAAGCACGAGGATACCCAGTTAACTAAGGAAAACATGCTGACGCATTATCAGCAGACTGTGGGAGTTACATCAAGTCCTATCTGTGTCGGGTATCCCGATCAGGAAGACATTAATGATGCGGTGGCTCGTGCAAAACTCGCATCACCTTGTCTTGATTTTATCGCCTGGGATAGTGTTGAGCAGTCAATCTGGCGTATCGATGATGCCGAAATTTCAGCACAGCTGGAGCAGGGATTCAGTCAAATCGTTTACACCTACCTTACAGACGGTCACCACCGCTGTGCAGCTGGGGCTCGAATTGCGCAATTAGCTAAAGACCAAAATTCGGGCGCCGCAGATCCAAATAGTCGAAGGCTTTTCGTCGCGCTCTTTCCCGAGAGCCAACTTAGAATTTTCTCCTATTTCCGATGTGTTCGGGACTTGGGCGGATTGAGTGTTGATGAATTGCTCAGTGGAATTCGGAATGCTGGTATTGACGTTCAGGAACTGAATGCTGGTAGAGACAACGGACAGTTGCCAAGCCAGGCGCGGCATATCACAATGATTGTTGACGACAAGGTATTTGAGTTGCAGATTCCCGAGTCTTTGGTGCCGTCGGATGATCCTGTCCGATCACTGGATGTGTCCATTCTCCAGGAGCATGTGCTTTCAGGAGTTTTGAATATTCACGATGCCCGTTCAGACAGTCGTCTCAGCTACGTACCTGGCAGCGACGGAATTTCCAGTTTGATGAAACGATGCAGTCAGGGTTGGCGATTAGGGTTCGCATGCGTTGATACAACAATGCAGGAAGTCATGGATGTTGCTGATGCGGGTTGTGTGATGCCTCCAAAATCGACCTGGTTTGATCCAAAGCTGCGGTCGGGAATATTCCTTCAATTCTGCTGACAGTAATTCCTGGGACCCATTTCTGCCTTTAGCAAGTCATTCGAAACAGCATCTGTTTTGAATATTGGCAGGAAGGGTGCGCGATCAATGGATTAATCGCTTAGCCTGATACGGGCCGAACCTCTGCAGAAATGCCCATTGCGAACCACGCGTTTCACAACTATTCTAATCTCCCGGACTTGAACAGTTGCAATTAATGATCGTTCTGGTCGATTGTGGATGGGCCCTTGCCGCGAAACGCCAGCATGATAAAGATGCTGATGGGGATCGGCAGAATGATCAATGAAACCAAAACTGTTTCACTCATGATGACTCGGTTCGTGTAGATATAAAAATTGGTTGCTGTTAAGATGCCTGGCGAAACAGCTCCGGCTCATCCTTGTCTGGTACGCGATACGGACGATCGTGTTCCAGTGCTGGAATCATTTGACGCGCTTTTTCAACTTCGCTCAGGTCAACGTCAGAAATTATATAGCCTCGCGATTCACCACCGTCAGCCAAAACGCGACCCCAAGGGTCGATAATGAGCGAATGCCCATAGGTTTTGGCTTTGCCGTGATCACCATACTGACAGGGTGCGACAACATAGCAACCCGTTTCAATTGCTCGACTTCTCAACATCACATGCCAGTGAGCCTGGCCCGTAGTTCGTGTAAATGCTGCAGGTACAGTGAGTATTTGTGCCCCAGAATGAGCCAACGCACGGTAAAGATGCGGGAAGCGTAAGTCATAGCAGACTGTAAGACCGACTGAACCCCAGGGTAATTGCGCCAGAACCGCCTCATTACCCGGATTGAAAATCGCAGATTCGCGATACACTTCGCCATTTGGCAGATTGACATCAAAGAGATGAATCTTGTCGTAGCGTGCAATGATTTCTCCCTGTGGGCTGAGCATGATCGAACGATTGAGTTTTTTACCCTCAGAATCCGATACTGCAATCGAACCCAATAGAATCCAGGCGTCAACTTCCTGTGCGAGAGATTGGAACGTGGAAAGGGTGGGGTGGGCGGACTCTTCAAAAGGCGCTACATTTAACCCATTGTCGTCAAGATGCAAAAAGGAGAAGAACTCAGCCAGACAAATCAGTTCGGAACCGGCTTCACGCGCTTTGCGCACCAGATCCGATGTGTCCTGAAGATTGTGGTTTAAATTGTCCTCTGCACAGTTTTGGATGCACGAAACTTTAATTTTCACGGTCAACTCCTCACACGGGGTCTTATCGACAGTTGCATTGTATCAGAATCGGATTTGAACCCCCGACATTAACGGTGTGATTGTTCCGATTTGAATTCAGTACTATCGTTGTAAAAATTTGGCTAATTGGTTGAATTTAATGACGCATATCACATAGGGTATGTAATAAAATATTAGCAGTAAAAAATTCTTTCTTCTCTGAATATCGCGAATGTCGAATGGGGATGAAAACGGGTAATGGCTGCTCAACTGTTGCCTTGAATTTTGGTAGACGCAATATTTTGCTCCATCCTTTTGAATGACGATTACTTGTAGGCATTTCGTACGCTTGGTTGAGTGCGAATGACCACTCTAACTGAAGGTGTTTCTTGGCGCGACTGGCAAGCATTGTTTGTACCATGTAATTTTGGCTCGTGTCGCTCCTATTCAATTATTTAATCTATGAAACTTCTAAGTTCGTGATTGCCCAAAGTGTTGATTGGGCTTAGATTGCGATCGTCAACGGCTTACTCATCCGGAGTGGTGAGTTTCCCCTCCTTTATCTGTGCAAGAGGTGGCGCTAAACAAATTCTTTGTTTAGCGCTCTGCATCTTTGCCAAATTGTGCTGCCCTCCATTCAACTTGACCAAATATTAATTGTCATGTCGGAGAAAGTCGAGAAGTGATTCTACCTGGAATTCTTGCGATGGATCATTCTGATGACTGAACCCCTTTCTCTGACAGTCGAAATGATTGCGGTCATCGGGATTTTGATTCTGACCATATTTCTGTTTGTATCGGAAGTCTTGCGAGTGGATGTTGTTGCGGTGATGATTATGGTGCTGATCGGGCTTACCAGTTTGCTTCCGGGTTACGATGGGCTGGTGCCTGCAATTGATTTGTTTGATGGGTTTTCCAGCAATGCCGTAATCTCAATAATGGCGGTGATGATTCTCGGTGCAGGACTTGATCGGACGGGAATTATGAACCGTCTAGCCGGAAAAATTCTACATTTTGCTGGGAACACAGAGCGACGCATCATGGTGTTGGTCTCAACAGCAGTCGGTACCATTTCCGGGTTTATGCAGAACATCGGAGCAGCGGCACTGTTTCTGCCAGTGGTCGATAGGATCTGTAAACGCAGTGGTGTAACACCATCCGGCCTGTTGATGCCGATGGGATATTGTGCGATTCTTGGTGGTACGCTAACAATGGTTGGATCAAGCCCTCTAATTCTGCTCAATGACTTGATCGAGAACTCAAACGAAAGTTTGCCTGCGCATGTTCGGGAACTTGACACTTTTTCCTTATTTTCTGTAACGCCAATCGGAATCGCACTTCTAATACTCGGCGTCATATATTTTTTCTTATTCGGGAAAAAGTTACTGCCAAAGGGCACTACAAAGGCATTGGGGACAGGAGCGGTCACGTCCTACATACTGGATGTTTATGGTATTTCAGGTCAGGTTTTCGAAATGACCGTAACAAATAAGACCACTATTGTCGGCAAGACAATTGGAGAGCTGGAAGATGAAGGTGGATATGAAGAGCGGATCATTGCAATCAGAACGGAAGGCAAGGTAATCGTTGAACCTGACCGCAGTACAGAGATTGTTGCAAACAGCGATATTGCCGTGATGGGGCGGTACGAGCGAATCGTCAAAATCGCAGCCAAAATGAACCTGAAGTTAAGGGACGAAATCCGGGTATTCCAGGAAGCATTCAATCCAACGGCTTCAGGAATTGCCGAAGTTGTTGTGCCGCCTAACTCGGCTGCAATTGGTAAAACGATTAGCGACCTTGGTTGCCGTCGAAATTACCACGTCACAATGT
>CAZYSR010000249.1:0-2497 GCA_964649525.1 uncultured Gammaproteobacteria bacterium | reverse complement strand
CGCTGCAGCAGCAGGTCCGATATTGACGGCCTCATCTGCACTTCGAACATGCAACGCGTTTCGGTCCGCGTCCGAATACACGGCGACGGTCTTAATTCCCATCTCTTTTGCGGTTCGCATGATGCGACACGCAATTTCGCCCCGATTTGCAATCAGTATTTTGCTGAACATGGGTGGCAGGAACTAAAGTGGTATGTTGCCGTGCTTACGCCAGGGATTTTCCAGTTTCTTTTTAGACAGCATTTCCAGAGAATGGCAGATTCTGAGTCGAGTGTCGTGCGGCATGATGACGTCATCAATAAATCCGCGGCTGGCAGCAATGAACGGATTAGCGAACTTATCGCTGTATTCCTCCGTTCGCTGGGCGATTTTTTCGGCATCGTTCATTTCTGCGCGGAAGATGATCTCAACTGCGCCTTTTGCACCCATAACAGCGATTTCCGCGCTTGGCCACGCGAGATTGACATCGCCCCGCAAATGTTTGGAACTCATGACGTCGTAGGCACCGCCGTACGCCTTGCGCGTGATCACTGTTACTTTTGGAATGGTCGCTTCAGCATAGGCATATAGCAATTTGGCGCCATGTTTGATGATGCCGCCATGTTCCTGTGCAGTACCCGGCATAAAGCCAGGCACATCGACAAATGTGATGATCGGAATCCCAAAAGCATCGCAAAATCGGACGAACCGTGCCGCCTTAATTGATGAATGAATGTCAAGACAGCCAGCCAACACCATAGGTTGATTTGCGACAATTCCGACAGTACGACCTTCCATCCGTGCAAATCCAGTCACGATGTTCTTGGCGTGGTCTGGTTTGAGTTCAAAAAAGTGTGCCTCATCGACAACTTTCAGAATCAGTTCCTTGATGTCATATGGCTGATTGGGGTCTTCGGGTACCAGGGTATCCAGCGACACTTCAATTCGATCGCGAGGATCGTCGGTTAGGCGCGCAGGCAGGGGGCTTTGGTTGTTAGCAGGCAGAAAGTCAATAAATGCTCTCAGCATCAGACACCCTTCGATGTCATTTTCGAATGCACCGTCGGCGACACCGGAAGTTTCTGTGTGTGCAGAGGCGCCACCCAACTGTTCGGCGGAGACTTCTTCATGGGTTACCGTTCTTGCAACATCAGGACCGGTTACAAACATGTAGGAACTGTCGCGTACCATGAAAATGAAGTCGGTAATAGCTGGAGAATAGACTGCACCACCGGCGCACGGTCCCATGATGAGAGAAATTTGCGGAATTACGCCGGATGCCATGACGTTGCGTTGAAAGATGTCAGCATAGCCGGCCAATGACGCAACCCCTTCCTGAATACGAGCACCGCCGGAGTCATTGATGCCGATGACCGGAGCACGGACTTTCATGGCCTGATCCATGATCTTACCGATCTTTTCGGCATGGGCTTCAGATAGTGAACCGCCATAGACTGTAAAGTCCTGACTGAAAATAAAGACCAAACGACCGTGAATGGTGCCATAACCGGTGACAACACCATCACCGGGAATTTTATTGTCGGCCATACCAAAGTCAGTGCTTCGATGCTCAACAAACATATCCCACTCCTGGAAACTGTCTTTGTCAAGCAGTAATTCAATTCGCTCACGCGCAGTTAATTTGCCTTTGGCATGTTGCGCGTCAATGCGTTTCTGGCCACCGCCTAGCCGTGCGGCTTCGCGCTTCGTATTTAGTTGATCAATGATGTCCTGCAAAATACTGATCCAAAGTACCTGAATGGTTAACGTCTATGCGGAAGCCATTTTGGTTTCAATGAAGTCCAATACTTGTGGAATTGTATCCAGAATCCGAGTTCCGGGACCGTAGACGGCGGATACGCCTTTTGATTCAAGAGTCCTGACATCGTCAGGTGGTACAACCCCGCCACATATAACAACCACATTTCCAGCGCCCTCACTCTTAAGACCGTCAACAATTTGTGGCACCAGAGTTTTATGCCCTCCGGCCTGCGTTGAGATTCCAACCAGATGCACATCGTTATCAACGGCCTGCCGGACAACTTCTGCCGGTGTCTGAAACAAGGCGCCGATATCCACTTCAAAGCCAAAGTCGGCATAAGCTGTTGCGATCACCTTAGCTCCGCGATCGTGTCCATCCTGTCCAACTTTTGCGATCAGTGCACGTGGACGTCGGTGATGGGATTCGATGAACTTCTCAACTCGCTGACGAATTTCTGATACGTCCTCATCACTTGATATGGCACTGCTGTAGACCCCACTGATGGTCTGTGGAACCGCGCGGTGCTGGCCAAATACCGATCTCACGGCATCGGTAATTTCACCCACCGTCGCGCGTGCCCGGGCTGCTAATATTGAATGCTTCAGCAGTCCCCACTCGCCCGATTCAGCGCAGCACTTGAGCTGATCAAGGGCAATCTGACAAGCTTCTTCATTTCGAGACTCCCGCACATAGGTGAGTCTCGAAATGAAGAAGCTTGTCAGATTGCCCTTGATCAGCTCAAGTGCTGCGCTGAAT
>CAZYSR010000248.1:0-2469 GCA_964649525.1 uncultured Gammaproteobacteria bacterium | reverse complement strand
TTCCCAAAGAACCGCTGTCAATGGAAGCGCCTACCGGAGAAGATGAAGAATCGCAAGTCGGAGACTTCATTGAGGACAAAGCCGTTCAGTCTCCAGATGATCAGGTAGCGGATACGGGAATGAAATCTGCAATTGATGCAGCATTGAGTTCTCTGACCGAACGTGAGTCAAAGGTTTTGAGAATGCGATTTGGGATCGACTCTCGAACGGACCACACATTGGAAGAGGTCAGTCAGCAGTTTGAAGTAACACGTGAGCGTATCCGACAAATTGAAGCAAAAGCAATTCGAAAACTTCGCCATCCGTCGCGATCGAATCAACTTAAACCGTACATGGACAACTAAAATCTGAGCACCATTCGCGATCAATTTTACGGAACACACAGCGAGCCAACAGCAGTTTCAAACGCCGTAGACCGGTTAGATTCTGCTCACTGGTGTGTTTTGATCGTTAGAAAATACTCGTTCAATTCAAAAGTTGCTGTTTGGGGCTTGAAATTTGACCATCAGTTGTTATCTAATAAGCGTTTGAATAACGTAAGTCGTAAACAACCAATACACGCGTGACCAAGCGAGTTTTCGTTTGGTCGTTGTTTATATATAGATTGCGAATTCACAAACGTAATCAATAGAAAGATCACCATTTATTTGGATGGAATTGTTGGGGTATAGAGAGTTGGAAGGCACCACCAAAGAAGTAGAAGATAAAAGTTGGTTAAGAAGCCTGATATTTAAGGGTAAACGTACAGGTTATCTGACCTACGAAGAAATTACGGATATCCTTCCGGATTCGATGAGTGGTACCAACGACATTGTACGTACCATTGATCTGTTAACCAGTCTTGATATTGAAGTTTGTGACGAAGCCCCACATCCTGACAGTCTGATCATGCAGGCTGATGACGTTGTTGACGAAGAGGATGTAGCTGAGGAAGCAGAAGAAGTCCTCAAGAGTGATTTTGGCAGTACAACTGATCCGATTCGAATGTATATGCGCGAGATGGGTCAGATTGATCTTTTGACCCGCGCTCAGGAAATTGAACTGGCCAAACAGATTGAAGCGGGTCTCAATCAAGCCCAGGAAGCACTCTCAGAGTGTCCTTTCATCATGCGTCAGTTGCTCGAAAGATTTGAGTTGGTACTGTCCAAGCGCTTACGATTTACAGAACTTTGCACCGGCATTGGTCTCGATACAGAATACATTGATGCCAAAAGCGTTAAAGTAAAACCGGAGAATCAGGATGGCACCAACGAAGTTCTTTCCACCGTATGCCAGGAATTCAGTCGAATTGATCAGCGAATCAAGTGGCTAAGCGCTAGAATTCGAGAGGAAGATATTAGCAGCAAAAAGGCCAACGATCACCGCGTAGTCCTGAAGAATAAATTCAACCGATTTGTGTTTGGCCGCAGGCATTATGACTTGATGTTTGATCTGATGCATGTGATGGATGGGGAGCGCAAAGAGAGATACAGGAATCTGGAAAGCGTTTTACTCCACAAAGTGCGTATCGAACGTCGTCAGTTTCAGGAGATTGTCACAAATTCCGCAACGCACAGAAATCTGATAGCCTTGCTAAAAAATGTGAGTACAGAAGAGCAGACGGAAGCAGTTGAGCGCTATCGGGCTGACATTCTGGAAGCACGCGAGCAGATTATTCGTTTCGAGAAACGGCTTGGAATATCACTGGATCATTTCAAGCAGGTATACCCGCAGGTGCGTAGCGCTGAGTATCAGGCAAATAAAGCCAAAGGAGAAATGATTGAGGCTAATCTAAGGTTGGTGGTGTCGATTGCCAAGAAGTACAACAATCGTGGGCTCGATCTTCAAGACCTGATTCAGGAAGGCAACATCGGCTTGATGAAAGCCGTTGACAAATACGAGCACGAATTGGGATTTAAGTTTTCAACCTACGCTACATGGTGGATTCGCCAAGCCATTACGCGAGCCTGCGGAGACCAATCCCGTACGATTCGGGTACCAGTTCACATGATCCAGACACTGAGCGCACTGAATCGGATTCAGCGAGAAATTCGGCAGGAAGAAAGCCGCGAAGCGACGGTGGACGAACTAGCTGAAAAAATGGAAGTTTCCGAAGAGAAAGTTCACAAGGTTTTGAATATTCCTAAGGAACCTTTGTCTATGGAAGCGCCAACCGGTGAAGATGAGGACTCAAGCCTGCTTGATATTATTGAAGATAAATCTGCAACCAACCCGCTGGAAGACGCGATCAAATCGGGATTGCAGTCTGCTGTGGAAGCCATGCTGAACTCACTGTCCGATCGTGAGGCGGTTGTATTGAGAATGCGATATGGCATTGGAATGCCGACCGACTATACGCTTGAAGAGGTCGGCCAGCAGTTCGGTGTTACTCGCGAACGCGTTCGACAGATCGAAAAGAGTGGACTTCGAAAGTTGCGCCACCCATCCCGCGCGGTCAACCTTCATCCATACATTCACGCGCAGTAAATT
>CAZYSR010000247.1:0-3357 GCA_964649525.1 uncultured Gammaproteobacteria bacterium | reverse complement strand
AAAGCGCATCTTGAGTATTTTGCTCTAGGTGCGCTTTTTTCTTGCCTAGAAACTAAAATCAATAAAATGAAAAGGTTTCCTGAATTTGTAAGAAGCAGCATGGACTACACAGGTTCAAGTGTGACCTGTCTACCTGTGAGTTTTGATGCTGGCAATTGGGAAACTGCAATATTTTTTCAGGTTGGCGGCGGTGAATCGAAACTAGACAGACGTAATCTGACACGCCTTGGTGATGGTGTCGTACCGGTGGCGATAGAATCTGATGTCATCAAACATGAAAGTGCATCTGTAGTTGTCATTCGACTTGAAGTTTACACCCGAGGTGAAGACAACCCACTCGCCGGTGAGGTCCTGCTTACACCAGGTGAAACGGAATCACATTTCGAAACCCTTAAACTTTTGTCGTCTCAACCACGAATTCGCTGGTTCTTTGCGGACGCAGCGTACTGGGTTATTCATAGCCAGCAAAATCAGTTAGGTTTAATGGAACATGAGGCTTTTAAAGATGTGCTGGATCAAGCGACACAGCACGATGCCTTGATTCGTTTGACTGGAAAGTACGATGTTCAGGCAGCTCTTACAGAGGTTGTATCGCATTATGAATTCCGGGAGACTGGTTGGAGTCGTTCAGTGTCATCATCTGAAATTCATTGAGTGATGAATTCAATAGCGTACCATAAGAGAATTTTGGTGGCAATCGTCGGTCTATCGTTGACATTGATTGGCAATGCACTCAAAGTGCCGCTAGCGGAGGCAGATAGCTTTTATGAAGCGATGAAGCGTGAAGACATTGTCGCGATGAGCCGATATGTTGACCAGCTTCAGGATCCAAACATCCGCCTTGCTGACGGACGCACGGCATTGATGCTTGCAGCCAAACTTAGTTCACGCGAAGTAGTAAAAAAGCTCCTTCACGCGGGAGCTGGAATCAACGATAGAAATCTGAATGGTGGAACAGCATTGATGTATTCTGCAATTCGGGGTAATTCGGAAACGATGATGCTACTGCTGGAACACGGCGCTGAAGTCAATGCGGCCGCAAAGTTCGGGTGGACTGCACTCATGATTGCTGCAGCCAAGGGACACGCTAAAATCACATCTATATTAATTGATCATGGCGCAGAGGTAAACATTCGGGATGTTTATCGTTGGACGCCTCTCATGCGCGCATCATTTTCCGGACATGAGCAGGCGGTCGCAGCTCTGCTTAATGATGCCAATATAGATGTAAATGCACAAGATGATAACGGAGCTACAGCGATGCATCACGCAGCAACCAATGGTTACGCTGGTATAGTTAAATTATTGCTGGAGCACAATGCATCATCTTCGATCAAAGATCGATTTGAACTAGACCCCCGCGGCCGTGCAATTGTGAATAACCACGCTTTAATTGTGAGTTTGCTCGACAGTCGATCTTGAATTCGTTATCTTAATTTGATATGAGTCAATTCAATCGAAGAAAATTCTTCCAGATTTGTGGGGGTTATGTTGCAGGATTGGCTTCATTGCATCCGAAGACTACAGTTGCATCAAGCCCGACTCGTTTGTATCACCGTGTACAGCTGATGAGGGAAACCAGACCCATGCGTGCCAGTGATTTCGAGGAGGGTCAGGTCTACATATTTCATTACCCTTATGTTACGACTCCATGCATGATTTTCAATTTGGGAGAGCCTGTAGGAGATCCCTATCAGCTTAAGACTGAATCGGGTTCACAATACTCCTGGCAGGGAGGAATCGGCCCTACTCGCTCCATAGTGGCGTATTCTGCAATTTGTGCACATCAGATGACGTACCCTGCCAGGTCCGCCAGCTTTATAAATTACCGGCATTCAAAAGTCGTTTTTTTCGACGAAAATCGTAGCAGACAGGAAAGAAAGAAAATTATCTACTGCTGTTCGGAGCGCAGTGTTTACGATCCAAAACTTGGTGCTAAGGTATTGGGTGGCCCAGCGCCACAGCCACTTGCCTCAATTCAGCTTGAATATTCAGCCGAAGACGATACGATTGCTGCAGTTGGGACAAATGGCGGCGAGAAGTTTGATGAATTTCTGACCAAATTTGAATTCCGGCTACAACTGGACTTCGAAATTCTCAATGTATCCGAATACACAACTAAACAGGTCGAACTGATGACTATTGAAGAATTTTCTGAAGTCATTGTGCACTGTTAATTCACAACTTCTTAATTGTCAAAGTCCTCGACAATTATTTTATTCTCATGACCCGCCCTACCAATCACTCAACCGGTTTCAGTTTGCCGTCTTCAATTTGAAGAACACGATCAATCGATGATGCCAGTTGTAAATCGTGCGTTGCAACAATTAAGCTGACCTGATAATCCCGGTCCAGGCGCGTCATCAACTGCTGAATGTTTTTTGCATTTTGTCGATCAATATTCCCTGTTGGCTCGTCTGCCAGCAAACACAACGGTTCGATAATGAGTGCCCGCGCTATAGCAGCTCTTTGACGTTCTCCCCCAGAAAGTTCAGCAGGTTTGTGATTAAGTCTGTGAGCTAGTCCTACCTGGTCTAGTAGATGTACTGCTTTTTCCTTAGTTTCTTTAGTGGAAAGCCGTCTCACCAACAATGGCATCATCACATTTTCTAGCGCGGTGAACTCCGGCAACAGATGGTGAAACTGGTAAACAAAGCCAATTTTTTGATTTCTGAGGCGACTTCTCTCAACCTCATTCATTTCAGCCATGTTTTGCCCGTCTATTGATACGGTGCCACTTGTCGGTAAATCAAGTCCGCCGAGTAAGTGCAACAGTGTGCTCTTCCCAGTACCGGATGCACCAACTATTGCTATTTGCTCGCTTCGACGAACTTCGAGGTGGACATTGTGAAGTACAGGTACTTCAAATGATCCCTGTCGGTAGGTTTTAGAGACCGAACTTGCCTGCAGCACCAGTTCAGTCATAGCGCAATGCCTCGGCCGGATGAACTTTGGAAGCCCGCCAGGCTGGATAAATTGTAGCGAGCAGACTCATCAGAAGTGCAACAACCGCCACCTTGATTACATCATCCCAAATAAGCTCAGCAGGAAATTTAGAGATGACATAGATTTCGTCTGGAAAAAACTGTGTGCCAAGCAGTTGTTCCGCCCACGGAATCAGCGTTTCAAGATTAAGCCCTGTCGTAACACCCGAAATTACGCCAAGCAGGGTACCAACAATGCCGATGACAACTCCATGAATAACAAAAATTACCATCACACTCTTTGGCGTTACTCCAATCGTTCGTAAAACGGCAATATCTGCACTCTTATCGGATACCAACATTACCAACGATGACACAATGTTAAATGCCGCAACCGCTACGATCAGGAACAGAATAATGAACATGACGCGCC
>CAZYSR010000246.1:0-2497 GCA_964649525.1 uncultured Gammaproteobacteria bacterium | reverse complement strand
GTCACCATTCACCCGTTTGAAGACGGGAACGGGCGGACGGCCAGAGCTATTGGTGATATGGCATTGGCTCGTGCAGATGATACGCAAGATCGCTTTTACAGCCTATCATCTCAGATTGAGGCGGAACGTAAGCACTATTACGATCAACTTGAGAAACAACAACGTGCAACGCCAGACATTACAGACTGGCTGTCATGGTTCTTGGATTGCCTTGGCCGAGCTATTGTTAATGCTGAAACGACACTTGAAAATGTTCTATTCAAGGCACAATTCTGGAATACCTTTAATCAAAATCCCGTAAATGAACGTCAACGTGTGATCATAAACCGTATGTTTGAGGATGATTTTGAAGGCTACATGAACACTTCGAAATACGCCAAGCTAGCCAAGTGCTCAAACGATACAGCGCTACGCGATATTCAGGAATTAAAGAGAAGAGGTATCTTCATCCAAAACCCCGGTGGCGGGCGTAGCACGAGTTATAGATTGCCGAGTCGAGAAGACTAACCGCGTTTCCAATGAATCACAAACAAGGATTCGAACGCACGACTAGCACCGTATTATTGCAGAGATGATTACAAATATGCCGAGAGTAGAAATTAAACTAGCGCAAGGCGTTGCAACATAAAGTTTGCTTTCCCTTGTTCCCAGAGCGATTGTTGATGACTACACCCAAAGATGGCTACTCTTAATTTCTGATGCTAGGTCCTCCTCAACGGTAATCCTGCTGACATCAATTGCTGAAGGACTAAGAAATGCTTGCCCAAACCCAGACGGCAACTGCTTCAATGGTTATTGGCGACTTGACTGGACTGAACTCAGTGAACTTCTAAGAGGATGCAAAGATTCAGCTTTATCTATTGAATCCAGATCGATGAGCCCAGCCGGTCATACGCTGTTCCAATCCAGCCATGATTGCATACATGCCAATTCCTTCGACTGCCAGTGCAATTAAACAGGCGAATACTAACGGGACTTCAAAGTTTGCCTGGGCTGTCAGCATCATGTGTCCAATACCTGAATTTGCCGCAATGGTTTCAGAAAGTACTGAGCCGATAAAAGCAAGAGTAATTGCGACTTTTAGTGCGCCAAAGAAATAGGGCAGGGACCGGGGAATTCCAACTTTCACCATCACATCAAGTTTCTTCGCTCCCAATGCACGCAATACATCTTCCATTTCAGGCTCAATGGTCGCAAGACCCGTTGCAACATTAACAACGATGGGGAAGAATGAGATCAGAAAAGCAGTGAGTACAGCTGGAAGCCATCCTGCACCAAACCAGAGTACTAAAATCGGCACAACAGCAATCTTCGGGATCGAGTTGAATCCGATCATCAGTGGGTAAAGTCCCGCATAAATTCGCTTGTCCCAACCAATGAACAATCCAAGTAAAAGACCAAACACGATAGCCATTGCGAAGCCCAGCAAAGTAGTCCAAAGCGTTTGCATCGAACTGAACCACAGTGCGCCAGAAAACTCATACATGGCGTATCCGATTTGAGTTGGTGCCGGCAAAATGTAATATGGAATGCTGAACACCCAAACGCTAGCTTCCCAAATGGCAAAAAGACCAAAGGTACAAAGCCAGGGTGAGGCTTTAACCCAGTCAATTTTCGCAAAACCAGCAGACTTAATTTGCATGAGGGTTATCCTCGGGCTTCTGCAATGTGGCCGCGCAGCTCATGAGTCAATTCAGCAAACTCGGTTTCGTAGGTTATCTCTATGGGACGGGGTCGGGGAATTGGAATGGCACGATTCACAATGATCTGGCCGGGACGCGCACTCATCACATGAACGGTATCCGCTAGAAACACCGCTTCCCTTAGATCATGAGTTACAAGAATGCAGGTGAACTGCTTTTCCTGATGCAAGTCTCTGATTACGCACCACAACTCCTCTCGAGTAAACGCATCAAGTGCTGCAAACGGCTCATCCAGCAGCAAAAGTTCCGGATCATGAATGAGAGCCCGGCATAGCGAAGCTCTTTGTTGCATTCCACCAGACAGTTGCCAGGGATACTGATCACCGGCGCCTTCCAATCCAACAGACGTCAATATCTCATCCGCCTGCTGCTTGTATTTGGTGCGATTCGTCCGTATTTGTCGTCGGTGAGGGTCGACAACTTCCATTGGCAATAGGACATTATCCCGCGTCGACCGCCAAGGCAGCATGACGGGATTCTGAAATGCCATACCTGCAATCGAAACAGGCCCATTAACCACTTTACCATCTAGGCGAACCACTCCTGCACTCGGAAAGTGCAATCCGGTGGCGAGTTTCATTAGAGTTGACTTGCCACACCCTGATGGACCGACCACGGCGATGAAGTCGCCGCGGTGGACTTTTAGATTAAGGTGTTCGACAGCTAACGTATCTTGGCTTCCGGCCCTTCCCGTATATCGAAGTGCAACATCAATGATATCGACGAAAGTTTCCACCGAAACTACGGCACCATTCTTTCCGATGGGTCCGGGAGAAAACTGGAGTCAAATACGT
>CAZYSR010000245.1:0-10434 GCA_964649525.1 uncultured Gammaproteobacteria bacterium | reverse complement strand
TGACAGTGCTGGTTGCACAAAATGCTCAAGGTATTGCAGTACTGATTAGTGGCGGTCACAAGCCGCCAGTCAACAATATGACGCTGGCCTGTGGTTTGGGATCTGGGTTGTGTGCGTTGTTCGGCGCGGTTTCGATGTGTGTCACTGGACCATCCAACGCAGTGCTGGTAAGCAGCGGTAAACCGGAACGTCAATACACAGCTGGTGTGATGTTTGGGGTGATGAATATTTTGTTTGGCATTATGGCGTTTGCCGCAACCTGGTTAATTCTTAAGCTGCCGCCAGAGTTTATAGCCGTATTGGCCGGTCTGGCTCTTTTGCCTGTTTTGCTAAGAGCTTTTGTCGTCGCTTTTTCAAGCAAGTTTCAGATGAGTGCACTAATTACACTGCTGGTTACGGTATCTGACATTTCGATATGGAATATCGGTGCGCCATTTTGGGGACTGGTAATCGGCATGGGCGTTGCCGTCCTGATTGATCGAGAAGACTGGCGCGAGCATATGGCTCAAGATCGTTAGAAGCGGTTCAACGTGTCACTACACATCTAAGCTGATGGGTTTATGGCAGCTGGATATTGGAGTAAGGGACGGACTGGTGGCTATGGGTGGACTCGAACCACCGACTTCGGCATTATGAGTGCCGCGCTCTAACCGACTGAGCTACATAGCCACATGTGGAAACCACAATTGGTCTGTATTCTCCAACAGGACCTGTCGAGCCTGATTGCGCGAATCAATGAAACAGACAATTTACTTGGCAGACCGAAAAAGAAGATTTTATCAATTGACATTGAAGCTGACCGCAGTAATTTCGATTTTGAGTCAATGAAGTCAGTGGTTTCGGTATGAAATTGTACCGATAGGCACACACATCGCGTTAGCGGGGCTTAACATCATAAAATAAAACGACACAATGCTTCATCTGCTGACTTAAACAAAGATAAATCCTGTGAAAATTTGCACTTGGAACGTCAATTCCCTAAAAGTACGTCTTGAACACCTAAAGACCTGGTCTCAGCAAACCGGTCCAGACGTGATTTGTCTTCAGGAAACCAAGACCATGGATGATGCGTTTCCAGTCGACCCGATCATTGAAGCGGGATACAACGTGAGTTTTTTCGGCCAGAAGACCTATAACGGTGTGGCCATTCTAGCCAAAGGAGAGATAGGAGACGTTGTCCGCGGAATTCCAGAGTATGTAGATCCACAACGACGCGTTATTGCTGCTTCAGTGAATGGTGTTCGAGTCATCAACCTCTACGTGCCGAACGGCCAGTCAGTCGGCTCTGAAAAGTATCAATACAAGCTGGAGTGGTTTGCGCACCTTAAAAAATTCGTCCAGCACGAAATCGAGCAGCATAGCAAGCTGGTCATTGTTGGGGATTTCAATATAGCACCAGAGGACATTGATGTTCACGACCCGGAAGTCTGGGAAGGAAAGATACTCTGCAGTGAGCCGGAGCGACAGCAGTACAGAGATCTGATCGAAATGGGATTGATCGATGCATTTCGCCTGTTTGAACAGCCGGAGCGGAGTTTTTCCTGGTGGGACTATCGGGCAGCGGGGTTCCGCCGTGATTTGGGGCTACGAATTGACCTGATTCTGATCAGTGAAGCGCTGCGTGACAGTTGTAGCCGTTGTGTTATCGACAAAGAACCGCGCAAGTGGGAGCGGCCTTCCGATCATACGCCCGTATGGGCAGAATTCAATCTGTAGATCTGTTAGCGCCTAAGGGTAGCTAGCCGTTTCTTCCCTCAGTGACACGGTCCAGATCAGCCAGGTCCTTGAATGTACTGCAGGCCTTAAGGCCATTCGATTCGAAAAGATTGCGCACTGCATCGCCCTGATCGTAGCCATGTTCAATAATCAGCCAGCCACCTGGTTTGAGATGTTTCCGAACACCGGTCACAATTCTCCGAATCGATTCCAGACCATCAGATCCGCCAATTAATGCCACAGGTGGTTCGAAGCGCATAAATTTGTCTGTAAGGCATTGATCATCACTGGCAATGTAAGGTGGATTGGAAACAATGATGTCGAATCTGTGATTCGGCAATGCCTCTGTCCAACTGCCGCACGAAAAACTGACGTTGTCAAGCTCTAGTGCTTTGCAATTCTGTTTCGCTACTTCAAGTGCATCGGCTGAGATGTCAGTTGCGACCAGATGTGCCGCCGAAACTTCGGATGCAATCGCAAGGGCAATGCATCCCGACCCGGTGCCGAGGTCAGCCAATTCAGGCCTCTCTATGGATTGACAGTGAAATAATGCCCGTTCAACAACGAGTTCAGTCTCTGGCCGCGGGACTAAGGTTGCGGGACTGACCTGAAGGTCAATGGACCAGAATGCCTTGGACTGCGTAATGTACGCAATCGGTTCGCCCTCCAGTCGACGTTGCAGCAGGCGTTCAAAATCTGCAGCCTGGCATGGTTCAAGTTCTGTTGCGTCAAGCACTTCCAGCAGATTGCGATTGACAGAAAGTGCTGAGGACAGTAGCAGGTCTGCGTCCAGTGCCGCGGTATCTGTTTCTTCGCTGAGCAGTGCCCTGGCTGCCTGCCGAGCATTGCTGATCGTCTTTACCGTAGACAGGTATCTCACTGAAACGCGTTCATATCGGCCATCAGACTGGCCTGATACTCAGTTGTCAATTGATCAATGATAGGCTGAATGTCGCCGGCCAGAAGTCCGTCGAGTCGATTGAGCGTTAATTTGATTCGGTGGTCAGTTACCCGGTTCTCCGGAAAGTTGTAGGTACGAATTCGCTCTGAGCGGTCTCCGCTACCGACTAGGCGTCTACGCTCTTCAGATTCCTGCTCCTGCTGTTTTTGAATTTCAGCCTGAAGCAGGCGCGCACGCAGCATTGCCATTGCCCTTGCCCGGTTCTGATGCTGTGACCGCTCATCTTGACATTCAACCACAACCCCCGTCGGCATGTGAGTGATACGAACAGCAGAGTCCGTACGATTGACGTGTTGACCGCCAGCGCCAGATGCTCGGTAGGTGTCAACCCTTAAGTCCTGTGGGTCGATGGAGACATCATCAATTTTGTCAGCTTCAGGTAAAACCGCAACCGTGCAAGCAGAGGTGTGAATGCGTCCCTTGGCTTCAGTTTTGGGAACCCGTTGAACACGGTGTGTACCAGACTCAAACTTTAACTTTGAATAGGCACCTTTACCGACCACCCGCATAACGACCACCTTGAATCCGCCGTGCTCGCCTTCATGTTGGCTGACAGTTTCACTGGTCCAGCCTTGATTTTTGACATAAACCTGGTACATACGAAACAGGTCACCTGCAAATATTGCAGCTTCATCACCACCTGTACCAGCGCGGATTTCAAGAAAAAGGTTGCGGCTGTCGTTTGGGTCGCGTGGAAGCAGAAGGCTCTGAATCTTGTTGAGTGTCGCTTCAAGCCGTTCTTGAAGGTCGACAACTTCTTCAGCAGCGACCGTCTGAATTTGGGGGTCTGGGTCGTTCAGAAGCGATTCCACTTCCTCAAGTTCCGTTTCCAGAGCTCGGAACATTCCATACGATTCTACGACCTCTGAAATTTCAGACTGTTCAATCGACAACTCGCGCAACCGGTCAGGACGCTGAACAATTTCAGGGTCTGACAGTTGTTCATTGAGCGTCTCATGTCGTTTAGTGAGAACCTCAAGTTTTTCTCTTAGCGTGTCTTTCATTAGAAGATTGATCGCAAGGCCGCGGACTATATCTTTCAGTGGCCTGGAGTGGGCGGTAAATCGTTGGTGGGGTGTTTTGAAACTGAAGAGACCGACAGCACTATCATTATAATGTAATTGAATGAGTCACCTGCAAGACGGCAAAGGGCAAAGACCAGTTTGGTAAGACAAACTGAACGGGGTCCCATGTCGTGTATGCAACTTTTGACAATTCACTCTAGCGGACTTGCTTCGGTGCAATGTGGTGCAGGTTACCGTGCCAGGACAACTTCTCTCGCTGCTGCTTTTTGATGACTTTTCCAAATTTGAACACTATGTGTAGACCAGTATTGCACCTTACTCTGGCAACACTTATTCTGAGTGCGCTTATTCTGAGTGGCTGTACTGCAACTCAGCCTACGGCAGATGGTACTGATGCACAAGGAACTGCTGAAAGCGAAGACATGCGTCTCACTCCACAGGTCGATCTTTCTGCGGAGATTTTGCACCAGTTTCTGATCTCAGAACTCTCCTACTATCGAAATGACGTCTTGACTTCGATTGATATTCTTGAGAAGCTGGCGTTTGAAACGAACGATCCTCGTATTGCCGAAATAGCATCACTCCGTGCAATCGGCAATCAACAGTACGATGTCGCCTCCAATACCACATACCTGTGGGTCATGTTGAGTCCGGAATCTGCAGAGGCATGGTTTTCCAACGCCGTATCGATGATTGCGACACAACGATATGACGAGGCAGTCGAAGCATTTCAGAAGAATTTGCAGTTGTCAACCGATCCTGATCGGATCAAATTTCAGAAAGTCAGCCGTTCGCTAGGCAATAGCATGGATCCGAATATGGCCTTTGATCTGTTTGGCAGAATCGTTTCTGAATTTCCTGAGAGCATATTCGGCCGCTTGTCCTCGATTGAACTTGCAATAGCTGCTGAAAAAGACGAAGAATTCATCGATCAGTTGGTTACCGAAGGGCTAGCGATGGCACCCAACTCCGATGATATGGCCTCGGCCAAGTTCTTCGTTCACATGCGACGTGGTGCTGTATCTGATGCAGTGGGATTTGCAAAGAAATTTCTGTCCCGCAATCCCGACTCCCCTAATCTTCGACATCATTACGCCCGTCATCTGGCTGGTGAGGGACTCTACCGCGAAGCGATCAAACAGTATGAGAAGCTCACGGATGCAGAATCGCTATATATGCAGGGAACCTTGCACGAACAGGCAAACTTTCCAGAATTATCGCGAGAAAAATTTCTGGCGTTTCACAGACTAGAACCCGAAAATCAACGGGTCCTCATTAATCTGGCAGAACTGGCTCTTGAGAGGAAAGATTACCAAGAGGCGGGGGTGTGGATCAGTCGAATCACAAATCGTAATCTTGTATTCAGCAGGAATTTACTCACCGCAAAATACATCGCGGGTACACGCAGCATTGATGAGGCGGTCGCTTTGCTGGAAGAACATCCGACGGATAGTCAGCAGGACCGGATTCGAATAATTTTGGTCGTTGAAGATTTGTATCGAAAAGACGGCCGGTTTGAGGATGCGTTTTCCGTGCTTGAAGCCGGGCTGGAGGAATTTCCCGGCAATACCACTTTACTGCTCGCAAAAAGCTATACTGCCGCTGAATTGAACCTGATTGATCAGGTGGAAATGACGGTCAATGCCATTCTTGCACAGCAACCTGACAATGCGTTGGCGCTCAATGCTTTGGGATATACGCTGATTGATCAAACGGACCGGTTGGAAGAGGGAACGGATTACATCGCGAAGGCATTGGAAATTAAACCGAACGACCCCTTTATTTTGGACAGCATGGGCTGGGCACATTTCAAAATGGGCAATTTCGAGGACGCAATTGAGTTTTTGAGTGTTGCACTCTCTCGCCGGGACGACCCAGTCATGGCGGCCCATTTGGGCGAGGTGTATTGGACAATTGGACGCACCCAGAAAGCCAGACAGCTTTGGGATGATGCAATCAAGAAGGCGCCCGACAATGAAATCCTTATCGAGACAATTGAACGATTGACCAGCCAATGATCGCGCGGCTGGCATTGGTCGCTGTTTTGGTGATGACGGGATGCTCAACGCAGACTGTCAATTATTCATTCGATCCAGCGATTCTTGATTCACATCTAAGCACTCTGGACCTACTTGACAGCTGGAATATTCGAGGGCGTCTTAGTGTACGCACAGACAAAGGAGGGCACATTGGTCGAATAGCGTGGGCGCGTAGCGGTAGAAATCACCAGATTGACATCTACGGCAGTCTGGGTTCCGGTCATATTCGAATCGTTGCCGATCCTCGCGAGGCTGTGCTGACAGACTCGGATGGCTGGACGTCGGTCGGTGCCAATGCTCAACATGTTCTCGATGTTTACCTCGGTTGGCGATTTCCAGTGACTGAGATGGAGAGTTGGATTCTCGGTAAAACTTACCCCTATTCGTCTGCTGAGCAGAAGTGGGATACACTCGGTCACGTCGTCGAGATTGAGCAGGAGGGATGGCAGGTCGTGTTTTCACATTACGACACATATGACGGCTACGATCTTCCGACTCGTTATCGTTTTTTTGCAAGTGATGATCTGCAGCAGGAGATGGCGGAACAACGGACTCAAGCGGAGGTACCGAACGAAATCAGGTTGGTGATCAGTTCTTGGTCACTTAATTGATCACACTGAGAGTTTCAGAATGTTGAAGCGGCTGGCACCTGCCAAGATCAATTTATTTCTGCATGTTACGGGTCGATTCGATGATGGATATCACGAATTGCAGACCGCTTACCATCTGATCGACTGGTGTGATGAAATCGAATTTGAACTCACCAGTAACGGAAGCATCGCTCGAGGCAGAGTCATTGAAGGCGTTGAAGAAGCGAACGATCTTACTGTCCTTGCCGCTCGCAAGCTAAGATCCCGTTTTCCGGGTTCTGAAGGTGTAATTATCCATTGCAAGAAGCACATTCCGATCGGTGCGGGTCTTGGTGGCGGGAGCTCCGATGCAGCTACGACGCTGCTTGCGCTGAATGAATTATGGGAGCTAAGAGCTGAACTCAGCCAGTTGGCTGAAATTGGCTTAGAGATCGGAGCCGATGTGCCTGTTTTTGTTTTTGGAAAAAATGCATGGGCTGAAGGCAGAGGCGAGATACTGTCTGACGTTTCGGTCAACGAACAGCTCTACCTTGTTGTCTACCCTGGCTTTTCAGTATCGACTGCACGAGTTTTTGAGGCGTTCCACGGAGCTCCGTATACCGAGAAAATTGCCAATAAACCGTTTTTCAAGGGTGATGTGGTGAATGATCTTGAGGCAATCACATGCACTCTTTACCCTGAGGTGCGTACGCTGATTGATTTTCTGAAGAAATGGGGGTTGACTCGAATGACGGGTTCCGGCAGTGCCGCATTTATGCCGATTCCGAGTCGCGAGTTTGGTGAATCGATAATAGCAGAACTGCCCGCAGCCTGGATCGGACGCGTATGTTTAGGACAATCGAGCTGACTGCATCGACTAAATTGGTTCAGACGGCTGGTGATGAATTTGCCGGACCATTTGCCCAGAGTCGTTTAGTGATAACAAAATAGGGCAAAATCAGAAACAGGGCTGAAATCAGCTTTACTGCATAATCACCAATCGACCAGCTTACCCAGGGCAGTCCGGTACCAGCGAATGCGATGCTGTAAAAAATGATTGTGTCAACAGTTGAGGCGATGCTGGATGAAATAAGCGGAGCGTGCCACCAGTTTTTGTGGCGCAGTCGATCGAAGATGCCGATATTCGTGAGCTGACCAATGATAAATGCGCTACCTGATGCTACCGCGATTCGCGGTGTGGCCAGCCAGAATGACAACACAACCGCTACAGTAAACCCAACGTAAGCGACCTTCCGCGCTCGTTCTGCACCGAGCCTCCTATTGATCAGGTCGGTAATGAAGAAGGTGATGGGAAAGCTGAAATGCCCCCAAGTTAACCAGTCGTTAATCGGATAGCCGACCAGAATATTCGAGGCTGTAATGACTGCCGCCATCGCGACAATCCCCGGCATGAGAGAACGAATGACGCCGGCCTGACTCAAGATCGCCTTCCCTCGCTACGCAAGTTATTCGACAGCAGGCATTTCATCAACAAGAAACTGCGGATCCAAACGGTTAGAGAATAGGTTGATACGCCAGTCCAGGTGTGGTCCGGTGCTGCGTCCAGATGAGCCAACCGTACCAATCACCTGGTTCTTTTTGACGTAATCACCAACTTCAACCTGGATTTCGTCCATGTGCAGGAAAGCTGATGAAAGACCGTGTCCGTGATCAATGATCATGGTAGCGCCGGAAAAGAACATGTCCGGGTGTGCAACAGTTACTACACCACCTGCCGGTGCACGAACGAGGGTTCCCGTTGGTGCATGAATGTCGATACCGTAATGAGGCCTGCGCGGTTCACCATTTAGAATCCGCTGGCTACCATAAACTCCGGTGATGATGCCGTGAACAGGCCAGACAAATTCGTCAAGAAAATCGAGTCTGGGGTCATCAATTTCACGCGCTTTTCTGATTAATGCGGAATCCTTTGCGATACGTGCATAGTCTTCTTCTGACGGTGTTACTTTGCTCGGTGGAATTCCATCAATACGCTGAATTTGGTAACTTCTGGGGCTTATTTCAATGGGGCTTGTATAGGCTGACCCATCCGGGTGTTCAACAACCAACTGCCAGTTGAGCTTTGCATCGCGTCCAAATCCAATCAGAAAATTTCCAGAATCTGAAACCCGAACATTTTGCCCGTCGATCAATACCGTCGAACCGGGTTCAGTGTTGCCAAACAGCAATCCACCTTGGGTGAAGTTTCCCTTGAGTTGTGCGCCGCGGTTGATGTTTGAGCCCGATTCAGCCCACAGTGGTGTGCTGACAATTAGGTACAGCAGACTGACTGCCATTACACGTACAATGCATTTTCCCATCAGTTGATTCATGATGCAAGCATCAGGGTTTTGAGGTCTTCTGGATTGCTCGAAATTCGCCGATAGCGTTCAGGAAGATCAATAATTTCCTGCAGCTGTTTAGGCATGGGTACTTCAACATTGAGCGTTCGCTCAATTGTCTCCGGAAACTTAGCCGGATGAGCTGTCGCGACAACCACAACCGGCGGTTCCAAACCACTCTCAGCCTGATTGACCGCATGTAACGCCACAGCAGAATGTGGATCGACAATTTCACCGGTTTCAGAGTAGTGACGAGCGATGGTCTCGCAAGTCTGTTCATCATTAACCCGATAGGCACTGAAATGTTCGCGAGATTGCATTAGTTTGTCCTTTTCGATCTTGAAATTGCCAGTTTGAGTTAAATTCTGCATTAGGCTGTTGACACGGTCACCGTCGCGATCATACAGTTCAAAAAGATATCGTTCGAAATTGCTGGAGACTTCGATGTCCATGCTAGGAGTGACGGTTTGCTTGACACCGAGTTTTGTCATCTCTCCGCTTTCAAAAAAGCGCGTTAGTATGTCGTTAGCATTTGAACAGACCAGAAGTTTGCCCATGGGCAAACCCATTTTGGAAGCTGTCCAGGCAGCGAATACATTTCCAAAGTTCCCGGTTGGAACTGCGAAGCTGACCTTGGTGTTCAGAGCGCCGATCTTGAGAGCTGCATAGAAGTAGTACGCAACTTGCGCCGATATTCGCCCCCAATTTATCGAGTTAACCGCACCAAGCGAGTGGTGTCGTTGAACTTCGCGATCACCGAAGATGGTTTTTACTATCGCCTGACAGTCATCAAATGTACCATTAACGGCGTAGTTGAAGATGTTTGAGTCCTGATTGGTGGTCATCTGGCGGCGCTGCATTTTGGAAACCCGCTGAAATGGGTGCAGCATATAAAGGTCAATTGTGTCGCGTCCCGCTACCGCGCTGATTGCTGCTGAGCCTGTATCTCCCGACGTGGCACCAACAACAGTCAGGTGTTCGCCACGGTTTCGAAGACTCCAATCCATAATCCTGCCGAGAAACTGAAGTGCGTAATCTTTAAAAGAAAGCGTAGGGCCATGAAAGAGCTCCATCATATAGATGCCAGATCGAATTTCTCGAATCGGCGCAATTTCAGGGTGACTGAAATTGGCATACGCATCCGTGACAATCTGATTGAGCTGGTCCCGTGGCACACTGTCACCAGCGAACTTTCGCAGCACCTCCAGCACCACTTCACAATACGATTTGCCGATCAATGACTTAAGTTCGTGGTGATCGAACTTTGGCCACTCAGCTGGAACATAAAGACCACCATCGGGAGCAAGCCCACAGGTTGCAGCCTGCTCAAAATCAAGTTCAAGGCTCTGAGACCGCGTACTGATGTATTTCATATAAGCGTTTTCTTTGAATCTAGGTGTCTTCAGGAGAGAGGGAAGTCAATGTGATGAACAATGACCTCATTGGCCTAAAAGATCTGGTGCACAGCAAGTCTAAATTTTACCGTATCGCAGCATGAGTTTAGACCACCACTAATACAAGAATAGGTTCGGTTACAACGCGCTGCGTTTTCGTCAATTCGTATTGGTGTTCCGCCAATTAAATAGATATTAAATTTGCAAGGTACAATCAAGATGAATTGAAAAATCAGACACCAAACCTGTTGAAATCCTCTAATTAGATTTAAAAACAATAAGATAACAACCAATTTATAGCGATCACAATGCTTTTGCCCACCTATAGCGAGAGTGAACCGATTTAATACAAAACAGGTATTTCACTTCGATTCACATTGGCCTTTAG
>CAZYSR010000244.1:0-3126 GCA_964649525.1 uncultured Gammaproteobacteria bacterium | reverse complement strand
CACGGTAGCCGTTAATATTGCCTATGGAAACATCGAAAATGCGACGGATGAAAAAGTTCGCGAAGCGGCCAAATCCGCTTACGCGCTAGACTTCATCGAAAACCTGCCAAATGGGTTTGACACGGAGATTGGAGAACGCGGTGTTCGCCTGTCTGGTGGACAAAAACAAAGAATTGCTATTGCCCGTGCCTTCATCAAGGATGCACCCATACTGATCTTTGATGAGGCAACCTCGTCGCTGGACACCAAATCTGAATTTGAAGTGCGTAAGGCGCTAGACGCTCTGGGTGAAGGCCGAACGGTGATTATCGTTGCTCATCGGCTGGCGTCGATAGAGCATGTTGAGCGGATTGTGGTGCTAAGCGAGGGGCGAATTGTAGAAGACGGCACACACCAGGAACTGCTGGCGCGCGAGGGGCACTACCATCAGCTATATACAGTCTACAAAGAGACGGAAGAGCAGAACTGAGTTTACTGGTAACTCAGCGCCGTCGCCATCGGTTAAATCGGGTCAGGAAATTCGTAGCCCGCTCTGAGACCTGTTTGCGACGCCAGTTTCCTGCAACAAACCGGGCAGACTCGGCGAGTGTCGGATAAATGTGAATGGTTCCGAGAATTTTGCCAAGCCCCAGACCATTCTGCATAGCGAGAATGAATTCTGTAATCAGATCACCGGCATGCTCTCCAACCACTGTTACACCTAGAATCTTGTCTTTCCCGGGTGGTGTCAACACCTTGATTTCACCATGTGCCTCACTGTCTGTAATGGCTCGTGACAAGTCCTTAAAGTCGTATCGTGTCACTTCGAAAGCAATGCCTTGCGCCGTAGCTTCCTGTTCATTCAAACCGACTCTCGCGACCTCAGGATCGGTGAAGGTCGCCCACGGAATGACAGAATAGTTCACTCGGCGACGGAAGAAAGGCCGCAGCAGTGCATTGGGTGCGGCCGTGGTTGCCTGGTGTGCCCCGAAGTGTGTAAACTGGAAAGGACCTGCAACATCACCGATTGCATAAATATTCGGGTAGTTCGTTTCCAGAAACTCGTTGACCTCAATCGTGCCGTGGCTGGAAATTTCAATTCCGAGTGCTTCAATACCGTATCCCTCAAGTCTGGCCTTTCGTCCGACCGCAACCAACAGAACATCAAACTCGATTCGAACTGTTTCACCGTTGTGGTCACAGATCAGAATCTTTTGACCGTTTTCAATCTCAAATTCATTTGCCTGATGTTCCAGACGCACATCAATGCCCTCTTCAACAAAGCGATCCAGCACGATTTGGGAGTACTCAGGATCTTCCCTCGGCATGAGTCTCGGTGGTTTTTGAACCTGAGTTACACTTGAACCGAGTCGAGCAAAAGCCTGGGACAGTTTACAGCCGATTGGGCCTCCACCTAAGACCAGTAAGCGCTCAGGCAGTTGTTCAATTTCCCAGATCGTATCCGACGTGTAGAACTCGGTATTTTCAATACCGGGCAGTGGCGGAACTGCTGGTTCTGCACCGGTTGCAATGATGATGCTGCGAGTCGTCAGTTGTTGACCATCAACGTTTACACAGTAGGGTGATTCAATTGTTGCATGCCCGGTAAAACAGTCGACACCGAGTGAGGTGTACCGTTCGACTGAGTCGTGATGCTCAATGACACCGATGATGTCGTGTACGCGCTTCATGATGTCCTTGAAATCAAACTGTGCACTGGCGGTATGCACCCCAAACTCTTCGCTGCGTTTGATGTGCGACATGAATTTCGCGGTGCGAATGATTGCCTTGGAAGGAACACAGCCGGTGTTGAGGCAGTCACCGCCCATTTTGCCCTTTTCGATCAAGGCTACTTTGGCTTTCACTGCAGCGGAAATATAGGCTGCCACCAGACCCGCGGATCCTGCACCAATTACGACCGCGTTGAAATCGAACTTTTTGGGTTTGCTGAATTTGCTGAGAGTTTTGCGACTCTTCATGATGTCGATGAATTTCTTTGAAATGAGAGGAAAGATACCCAACAAAACGAAGGATGCTACGAGTGCCGGCGAAAGAATTGCACCAACCGAATCAATCTTAGCCAATTGTGTTCCTGCATTAACGTACACAATGGTAGCGGGGAGCATGCCGATCTGACTGACGATGAAGTAGGTGCGAAGACGCATCGGAGTCAGTCCCATGACCAAGTTGATGATAAAAAACGGAAAAATTGGCACCATTCGAAGCGTGAACAGATACACCGCGCCATCTTTGCGAATGCCTTCGTTGATCGTTCGAAGCCGCTCGCCGTAGCGGCTCTGGATTGCATCGCGCAGAATGTGCCGCGAGACGAGGAATGCACAGGATGCGCCAATGACCGAGGCGAAAGACACCAGTACAGTGCCCCACAACAATCCGAAAATCGCTCCCCCGACGAGTGTGGCGATTGCTGCCCCTGGTACTGATAGGCCGGTTATCAGGACGTAGACAGCGAAGTAAATGAGCGCACTCTCCAAGGGCGAGGCATCTCGAAACTCAATGATTCGATCTCGGTTATCCAGGAAAAGGTTCACATCGAGATATCGTCCGAGGTCGAATACAAAATAAACGACCAGTAGAGCGGCGATAACTGCTAGTATCAGGATCTTTTTCATCTAAGCTTCACGCGAATAAGTCAGGTCAGGGCATCGTTGTTTAGACCAGTGAATTTGGAATTATGTTCTAAATTAATTTTATGGATTTGAATTCTTGGCTGAACCGTTCGGCATTGGCGATCAAGTGATGTCAGTCGCAACGTGGACTTCCTGTTGGCTGAATGAATCACTCTGAAGAGATTGCACTCATATAGTTTGACTGAAGTGCAGAAAAAATTTGATTTCGCATGAATCTGCGAACACCTGTGAACTTGCTATAATTTGCTCAAATTGACTTGCACTTCGTCTGAAACCGTGATTGATTAGTTCCCCTTTTGGCTCGCAAAATCACTTTTCCACATCGTAGAGTGCAGAACTATCAGTAGCGTATGCTCTTGCCTCTGCATCCATATCGTATCCATTCCCTATTTCAGGCGAACTTCTTGACTGAGGTTTGATTGTGTTATCTTTAATTAGACACCCCCTTGCCCTAACCATCTTGATACTCGCAGCAGTTGTTGGCTGGATAAGTTTA
>CAZYSR010000243.1:0-2699 GCA_964649525.1 uncultured Gammaproteobacteria bacterium | reverse complement strand
GTACCTAGAGCTAAATGAATGGTTTGGTACTCAACTTCCTGTGGTTCGGCGACTTCGTAGCCCAATTCCATCAGCGCTTTGTAAATAATCTGATGTTGAAACTTTTCTTCCAGATTTGTACCTTCAATCGGTCTAACAGTAACACCCTTGCCCGGCATCATAGAATCAGCCATGCTAGCAGAGGCTACAGCAAAAATTCCAATTCCGAGCGCTAGAGAACCAACGAGTTTTTTTACATTAAACATATATGTTCCTCCAAAATAAAAAAATGCTGCACGGAACCGTGCGAGAACTATGTTGTATTTCAACTCTCTAGCCTCAAATAACTACGGTTCGCAGTACAGCGGCAACTTCGAATCAAGCTCCTCAAAATGAGAATCTCATCCTTGGGAGTAACTATAGCATTTGATATTTTTCGTTGCAGTTGAAAAATCAGGTCCGAACAAGCAAATCCTATCACTCTAGACGGAATGATCCTGTGAAACGGCACACCTCTATTGCATTCAGAGAGGATGATCAGTTTGATAAGTCGATCAGACTAGACTGGACTGGTTTCTTTAGGATTTTTTCCAATTAAACGGAGACAAAGTCCGACAGGTCCACCTTGCCACCAGTGTCGATATCCTCGTTCTCTACCAGTCCGTCCCAATCCCTGTGTAATTCTGTCCAGCACAATCGCCAAAACGACGATTCCGAAACCACCCACCAAAGCCTTTCCTGCGTCTAGACGTCCCATCGCTCGTAACACCTCATTTCCAAGTCCCTTCACAGCGATGAGTGATGCAATCACGACTACCGACAAAGCCATCATTATGGTCTGATTGAGTCCAGCCATTATTGAAGGGGTTGCGAGTGGTAGTTCTACTTTGAAAAGAATTTGCCTGGGTGAAGATCCAAATGCTCTCGCTGCCTCTACCACACTCACATCGACTTGTCGGATACCAAGTGAAGTCAAACGAATGATCGGTGGCAAAGCAAAAACAACTGTAACAATGACACCAGAAACGTTGCCAATACCGATTAGCATGACTACAGGCACCAGATACACAAATGCGGGAATGGTTTGCATTGTGTCCAGAACTGGTCGAATAGCCATTTCGAATCGGTCGCTCTTTCCCGCCAATAATCCCAATGGCAAACCAAAAAATACACAAATGGCCACAGAAGTTGTCACGACAGCAAGGGTCGTCATAGCCAAACCCCAAGCATATGGATCGCTTAGACCCAAGAATAATAGACAGCAAGCTACGAAAGCTGCAACTCTGACACCAGCTGCCTGCCAAGCAAGAAGAAAAACTAGTCCAAGCATCGCAACTGGCGGAATGGCATGCATGATGGCTTCTACAGTGACTATCAGGTCATTTACAAACCACTTGATGGGTTGAACTACATCTCGATTTTCAGCAGCCCAATTCTTTATGCCGTCAGCCCAATCTGCAATTCCAAAATCTATACTTCTGAATGGACTTAGCAGGTTTACTGATTCTTTGTCGGCCATTGATTCACTCCTACATTAGAAATGTGCTTCTTACTCCTGCTTCCCTTGAATACCGCGCAGCAAAGTACGTTTTGACACGACACCCAATACTGTGCCATCTTGCTCCACAATGATTGGATGATCAGTGTCAATTGACAGGTCAACTAAATGATCGAGGCTATCGTCTAATTTCGCCACTGGACAATCAGTGGAGTTTAGGGGACCATAGCTCCTTTCGTATTGTTCTATCGACTGCATCACTTTCTGAGCGGTAACCAATTGCAACTTTGATATACCGGCAACAAAATCTGCCACGTAATCATCAACTGGATTTGTAACGATCTCTTCTGGTGTGCCGATTTGAACCAGTGCTCCATCTTTCATGATGGCAATTCGGTGTCCAATGCGAATTGCTTCATCAAGATCATGAGTAATGAATAGTGTTGTTTTTTTCATTTCAGCTGACAGTGTCAGAAACTGATCTTGCAACTGCCTTCGAATGAGAGGGTCTAATGCGGAAAACGGCTCATCCATCAGCAATATGTGAGGGTCTGCTGCGATTGCTCGTGCCAAACCAACGCGCTGTTGCATACCACCGGATAGTTCGTCTGGATATCGGTCGTTCCAACCCTGAAGTTCGACCGTTTCAATTGCCTGGTCTGCAGTTTGATATCGAACATCTCGGTCAATTCCTCGAACCTCCAATGCAAAAGCAACGTTATCGCGAACTGTCCGATGTGGCATCAAAGCCATATTCTGAAATACCATGCCAATTTTTGTGGACCGCAATGCTCTGAGTTCAAGAGTACCAAGTTGACTGATGTCCTGTCCTTCGATAAACACTTCTCCAAAAGTTGGTTCAATCAGGAGATTGATGTGGCGAATTAGTGTTGATTTACCAGACCCCGATAATCCCATAATGCAGAACACTTCACCCTCTCCCACGGAAAAGCTTGCATCCTGAACTCCAACAACACAACGGTACTTATCGCGAATTTCATTTTTCGACAACCCTTCGTTCTGAATCGCTCGCATAGCGTCTGCTGAACGGTCGCCAAATATTTTCCAAAGATGGCGACACTCAATTACCGCATCGGTATGGTTTGATGATTGGGAATCTGCATTGGTCATAAATTTTCTTTTCGTATTTTGGCTTTATGGCGTAATTAAGCTCAATTCAATATTTAGGAACTTCAAAACGCACTCCCAAATACTGTGTATC
>CAZYSR010000242.1:0-6269 GCA_964649525.1 uncultured Gammaproteobacteria bacterium | reverse complement strand
CCGCATTCGATTCTTCGATCCGATGTGGTCGAAATGTAACCAGCCGTCTATAGGGTGAAAGACGCTTGTCTAGTGAGGCGATCTGTTCAATTAAGGCTGAGTTTCTTGCTGCAATAAAGATCCGCTCGTGAAAAACCTGATTGGCTGTGTAGTAATTCAAAGGATCAAGGGTTTTTGCTGCCTCAATACACTTTTCGTGTGCCAGTCGAATCAGTGCTAAATCTTCAACTGTCGCTCGAATTGCTGCTTTGTTGGCTGCAAATGATTCAAGAGTCGCAACCAGTTCAAACATTTCCATAATTTCGTCAAGCGAGGGTTTAACAACAAAAACCCCAGCATTTCGACGCTTCACTACCAGCCGGGCAGCACTCAAGCCTTCAAATGCTTCACGAATGGGTGTTCGAGATACACCGTAGCGCTTAGCCAGACGGCTCTCATCTAAATGTTCACCAGGACTGAATTCTCCGCGAATAATCGCCGTCTCGATTTCCTCCTGAATCAGCTTTGAAGTGGCTAACTCTTCAGATACGCTGGATTTTCTGTGCGTAGGATCCATGGTTGTCGAAATATCCGTTATTCGCTTTAGATTTTAATGTATGAAAAGATTATACAATCGTTAAATGGTTGTATACAATCCTGCATAGTGCGGAACACTTCAAACGGATGGATAGAGTGAAGGAATTCGAAAGATTGAATCGTCACTTCGAGAGAATGGCCAATCGTCCGGATTTGATGTGGTTGGGTCGAAACACGAACCACATCTCGACTCATCCGGCGGTTCGCGAGGCAATGCTCGACAGCATTCGTAGTGAGGAGTACCACATTTATGCACCTCCCTATGGCTTGCAGGAACTGCGCCAGTTGGTAGTCGACGAACTTGGCCTCAATGAATTGTCGGCAATTATTACAGACGGCGCTGTATCAGGACTCTATCACACTTGCCATACGTTCCTGAAGCCAGGCGATGGACTGATTACCACCGATCCAACATGGGAGTGGACCGTTAAATTTGCGACTTCAATTGGAGCGACGGTCAAAAAACTGAATATTTACGGGACTGAATTCGATTACCGATTAAATCCGGTGCGTCTTGATGCCACCATCGAGTCAAACACGCGATGCATTTATCTGATCGATCCCAATAATCCTCTTGGAACCAGTTTTACTGAGAGTGAGATTCGTGACATATGCGACATTGCCAGAGCTCAGAAATCTTACCTGATTCAGGACTGCACCTATCGGGATTTTTCCCATGATCATCATTTGGCAGCACACTACTACCCTGAAGGTACCATAACCATGTGGAGCTTTTCCAAGTGGTTGGGTGTGGCTGGTCTTCGAGTCGGTGCAATTATTGCGAATGCTGAACTAATTGAAAGATTGAGCTTCGCGCCTCCCAATATTCTGGGATCAAATGTTGTGGCACAGCGTGGTGCGATTGAAGGATTGAAGCATAAATCTGAATGGTTTCCTCAAGTTCTTGAAACAACTCGGGCAAATCAGTTGATGGTTTTCAATCAAGTCGATCAAATTTCAGGAATTACGGTACCAGTCTATCCTTCAGATGGAAATTTTCTAATTTTGGAATTCTCAAATTCCGGAGAAACACCGGAGTCAATCTGCCGGCTGATGGATGAGCGTAACATTATGGTAAGACAGGGTAGTTACCATTCAAAACGATTTGGCGACCGCTTCATCAAAGTATCGTTAAGTGTTCCGAAAGAATGGGTTGATAAATTTTGTTACTGTCTGCCTGAAGTTGTAAAGCAAGCCAGATCTTTGAAACTGGAGGGTGCTGAATTCTTGGGTTAATCGACCGATCGCGACCAGGTGAGAAACAGACGCATGTCTTTGAATCTATCAATTGACGCTGTGAAAAACTTATGGAACTTGAACTAGGCGGAAAAAGCGCATTGATCACCGGTGCTTCCCAAGGCATTGGTGAGGCTGTTGCGTATGCTCTGGCTGAACAGGGTGTAAATTTGCATTTAACAGCTCGAAATGTAAAGAACTTGCAAAGGGTAAGAGAGAAAATTCTGACCGAATCCGACGTTCGAGTCGAAATTCATCCCCTCGATTTAACCGAACAGGGTGCCATCGCCAAACTGACAGACTCGATCGGAGAAATTGAGATTCTCATCAACAACGCAGGTGCGATTCCGGGAGGTGACCTTACCCATGTAGATGAAATCACTTGGAGACGCGGATGGGAACTGAAAGTGATGGGCTACATTGATTTATGTCGAGCAATCTATCCCAAAATGAAAGCCAATGGCGGCGGGGTTATCATCAACAACATTGGAAATGCAGGAGAGGTGTTTGATGCACAGTACATTGCAGGCACATCCGGTAATGCCAGTCTGATGGCATTTACCCGTGCTTTAGGCGGCCGCAGTCTTGATGATAACATTAGGGTGATTGGCATCAATCCAGGACCGGTTGAGACCGAAAGAATTTATGCACTCCTAAAAAATCGCGCCCAAACGGAGTTTGGTGATGAAAAAAGGTACAAGGAGTTGTTGGAGAGATACCCCTTGGGCAGACCGGCTTACCTTCGGGAGGTAACTGACCTGATTGTATTTTTGACTTCGTTTCGTGCAGGCTATATTTCTGGTACCATCATTACAGTCGACGGTGGTATTTCATCAAGGAGTTCGATCATTTGATGGACAGCACAATCGAATGGGTCGCCACGAGTGATGGATGCCGTCTCCACGCTGAGATTACTGGCAAAGGAACCCCAATCATATTTGTCCATGAATTTGGTGGCGATCAGCGAAGCTGGGAGCCACAAGTTCGCTTCTTTTCAGGACGTTATCAATGCATCACATTTAACGCCAGAGGATATCCGCCTTCAAGCGTACCTGAGGACCCTGGGAAATATAGTCAGGCACGCGCAGTCGATGACATTGTTGATGTCATGAATCACATTGGAATTGAAAGATCTCATATTATCGGCCTGTCTATGGGAGGGTTCGCAGCACTGCACTTTGGCCTCCAGCACCCCGACCGGGCTGTCTCACTGGTTGCAGCTAGCACTGGATTTGGAGCAGAAAAAAAGTACGAAGCCTACTTCAAGCGAGTTTCTCACGAGATTGCAGATCTGTATGAGAAACATGGTGCTGAAGAATTCTCACACATTTATGCGCGATCGGCGCCACGCATTCCTTATTTAGTCAAAAATCCACGGGGGTGGGAAGAGTTTCGACGTGTACTTGGTGATCGTTCTGCCCTTGGAGCAGCACTCACGATGCGGGGAGTACAGGCGGCGCGGCCGTCAATTTACGAATTCGAAGACGGTTTGAAGTCCATGAATTTACCCACTTTAATCATTGCAGGTGACGAAGATGACAATTGCCTGCAACCTGGACTGTTTTTGAAGGGCGTGATTCCAGCGAGCGGATTGATGATCATACCCAAAACAGGGCATACCTGCAATCTAGAAGAACCGGACCTGTTCAACCAGACCGTGTCGGAGTTCCTTACCGCCGTTGAGGCGGAAAGATGGTTACCCCGAGACCCAAGGTGTGTGCCGTTAGAAATTCTCAAAGAGAACACCTGACGATGTTAAGTGATACAGTTGAAGTTAGAGTTGCGAGCCACGTGAATGAGCATCGCCTTTGGGATCGACTGATGCAACTCGCACAGATCGGAGCGACAGAATCTGGTGGTGTTTCACGATTCGCACTCTCAAATGAAGAATCACTCGCCCGTCGATTGTTGATCGAATGGGCTTCAGAATTAGAGTTGGAGATTAGTACGGACGACATCAGCAATCTCTATTTTCGGATGAATGGTACAAATAAACAGGCTGCTCCTGTCATGAGCGGCTCACATATTGACTCGCAGCCCAACGGTGGAAAGTTTGATGGGACGTTTGGAGTGGTCGCGGCGCTTGAAGTTCTGCAGGCGATCCGAGAATCCGGCATTCAGCCAGACCGGTCAATCGATGCGGTGGTGTGGCTCAATGAAGAAGGCTCAAGATTTTCTCCTGGGATGATGGGTTCAGACGTATTTGTCGGCCGACGCAGCTTGGACGATTGTTTGGTAGTTAAAGATTCGAAAGGGGTTTCAGTGGCTGAAGCGCTAGATTCGATGCAGAGTGAATTTCAGTCGCTACCTAGGCGGTCGTTTGGCGACCCGGTGAGCCACTATGTTGAGGCACACATTGAGCAGGGGCCGTTGCTTGATGCCGCAATGATTCCAGTGGGTGTCGTCACTGGTATACAGGGATCAAGAAGGTTTCGAATTCGGGTTATTGGGGAGCAAGCCCATGCTGGAACCGAACCGATGGAGAATCGAAAGGATGCATTGTTTACAGCAGTTGATGTGATTCAGGAAATTCGCAGCCAACTTATGAATCTCTATTCAGATTTGAAGTTGACTGTAGGCTTGTTTAAGATTTTTCCCAATGCGCCTTCAGTGGTGCCTTCCAGCGCATATTTTTCAATCGATATTCGACATCCGAAGGATTCTGCTCTAGCTGAATCTCGGCGTATCATCGGTGAGATCTGTGATTCCAACCAGCACAAGTGTGAAATTGAAGTGAATCAAATCGTAGTATCGAAATCGCTGGAATTTCCCAACAGTATTCGTCAGCGAATCACCAGATGTGCAGAAATTCTGAACATCAGTTCAATGCCCATTTATTCAATGGCAGGGCACGACGCTCGTCAAATGCACTATCACTGCCCGAGTGGCATGATCTTTGTGCCTTGTTACAAAGGCATCAGTCACAGTGATAAGGAAGCTTGTGAGTCAAGAGACATCTTTATGGGAACTCAGGTGCTCGCTGCATCGCTAATCAACATGGCCAATCAGCAAGTAAATTGATCGTGAGCACTTTCACACAAGAAACTGCAATTCTGTCCCCGCGAGGAGCACTCGGATTCCATAACCTGTATGTAACCTACACTGCTGCACAGGGGGCCGATGCAGTTCATGCACTTGAGAATATCGACCTCAGTGTGGACTCTGGTGAGTTCGTGTCTGTAATCGGTCCTTCTGGATGCGGAAAAAGCACAATGCTTCGGGTTGTTGCAGATTTAGTCAGTCCAACTAATGGCCAGGTTTCAATTGGTGGCGAATCACCAAAGAGTACCAGACTGAAAAGAAAAGTTGGCTTTGTGTTTCAGGATGCCGCACTACTGGAGTGGCGAAGAGTATTACAGAATGTTGCACTACCGCTGGAGTTGAAAGGTGTATCTCGTCCCGAACGGGAAAAAATCGCACTTGAACTCATTGAAATGGTTGGACTAACAGGATTTGAGCGTTCCTATCCACGACAGTTATCAGGAGGCATGCGTCAACGTGCTGCCATTGCCCGTGCAATGTCAACTGAACCGGAAGTGATGCTGATGGATGAACCCTTCGGTGCGCTGGATCAAATCACCCGGGATCGATTGAATCTTGAGTTGCTGGGTCTGTCAGAGCGAAAGCGTATGACCGTCATATTTGTTACTCATTCAATCAATGAAGCTGTCCTGCTATCAGACCGAGTTTTTGTCATGACCGCGCGTCCAGGAAAAATATGCGGTGAGATGCGGGTCGATTTGCCTAGACCCCGTTCACTGGAAATGCGACAAACTGAAGAATTCATTAAGTTTGTAAAGCAGGGTGTTGCCCTGCTAGAACAAGGTTTTGAATAACATGCAGCCCCATCAGTTAAGAAGTACCGAAAACCGAAACAGGCTATCGAGTCTGACTGTTGTACGCGAGTGGACTTGGTTGGTGGCACCTCCAATTGTCATGTTTATTCTGGTTGCTGCAGTTTGGGAGTGGGCGGTTGCGTATTATCAGATTCCACCGTACATACTGCCATCTCCTGGAAGAATTTTTGAATCACTGGTAAAGGATCAGGGTTCAATACTGCGGCACTCTGGCATCACGCTTTTTGAGGCAGTGTCGGGTTTCCTGATTGGATCATTTCTTGGTGCAGTTCTAGGCACGGCGTTCGCGTACTCAAGACTCTTCGCTCAAAGCCTGCTGCCTTATGTCATCGCGGCTAATACGATCCCGGTTGTCGCAATCGCGCCCATCATTCTGATCTGGTTTGGTCATGGTATTCCGTCAAAAATCGCGGTTACCGCTTTCCTTTCATTTTTTCCACTTGCACTGAACATGATGAAGGGCTTACGTTCGTATGATCCGATCATCATGGACGTCTTTCATGTTGCAGCTGCCAGTAACTTGCAGCGTTTCATCAAAATGCGGTTGCCTTCATCTTTGCCCTACGTATTTGTGGGACTTAAGCTTAACGTAACTTTTTC
>CAZYSR010000241.1:0-2434 GCA_964649525.1 uncultured Gammaproteobacteria bacterium | reverse complement strand
CCTCTCGGCATATGATAGGAACCGGGCACTTTTCCTTCCATTTTCAGTTCCCGGATATCTCTTAAATCAACGAATTGCGCCGTTTCGCCAGAGTGCAGTTCTTTCGCTTTGTCAACAGAGACCGTCTCCACCTCTGCCATTGCCTTGTCAAGCAGTTCCTTGTATCCGATTTTCATTCCAATTTGACCGATTCAAGTGCTCAAAAGTTCAATTTTAACGCTTTCTGCAACCTTTCAGATTATGCATTTATTGATTTCACTGCGTTGAAATCATCAGGGTGTCAATATTCCGAAATAAATCATGCTGTGAATGACGACATTGGTCAATACGCCAGCCAGCACATCGTCCACCATAATACCGGTGCCACCGCCAATTCTCCGTTCAAACCAGGAAATAGGCCAGGGCTTGAAAATATCAGCAAGTCTGAACAAAATGAATGCCGCCACAACGGTCGTTAGAGTTGCCGGTAAAAATGCCATGGCCACACAATAACCGACAACTTCATCCCAGACGACTGCTCCTGGGTCCTGCTCTCCCAGCCAATCTGCCGCCATCTGACACACCATACATCCCAGAACAAACAAACCCACCAATATGACAATCTGAAGCACAACAGACGCCTGGCTGATCATTATGGCCAACGGAATACCAAGCAGCGTACCTGCGGTTCCTGGTGCTTTAGGAACAAACCCCGTTCCAAATCCAAACGCGATCCAAAGCGTTGGTTTAAACCCGATTGGACGTCGCTTCAAGATTGCCACTTTTAGGGATAGCAGAATTCAGAAATGAGAATATCCGGAAGACTGAATCTGGTAGATTTCGCCATTTGGCTGTCTAATTTCAATGCCTTCACCTTCAACAACAGTCCCGATTCGACTCATTGGGACGGCCGCCTCTTCAATTGCAGATTCCGGTAAGTCCTGGCTGATAGTAAAGCACAACTCGTAATCATCGCCATGTGCCAAGGCATAATCCCAACCCACATCAGTAAGGAGATGCTGATAAACAGGTGAAAGCGGAACTTTTTCAAGATCAATTGAAGCACCTACACCACTGGCAACAAGAATATGAGAAAGATCTGCGATCAATCCGTCCGACAAATCAATGGATGATGTTGCATAACGAGCGATCACCTGCCCCGCCCTCACCCGCGGTTGGGGGAGTTCCAATCTTCGTTGAAGAAATTCAGTATCCTTGCGATTGAGTGAGTTGCCAAGGCGAGAAGCAATCAACCCAAGCGCGGCATCACCTAAAGTTCCAGTCACATGGATCGCATCCCCGGGAAGAGCACCTGAACGCAACGGGCACTGACTGACTGTTGCAATGCCAAAAGCTGTAATTCCGATTGACAGGGGTCCACGAACCGTATCGCCACCAATCAAACCAATATTAAATTGAGCTGCCAAGTCAAAGAAACCGCGACTAAATTCAGCAAGCCAAGCCGGATCGTAACCGGGCAGAGACAGATTCAGCATTGCATATTTTGGTTTCGCACCTTTTGAGGCCAGGTCACTTAAGGAGACAGCCAGTGATTTGTACCCAATCTGTCGAGCTTTCGTAGATGCTGGGAAATGAACGTTTTCATGTAGTGTATCGGTTGTAACCAAAAGTTGCTGGTCTGCGGGAATATCAACGATTGCACAATCATCTCCAATTCCCGTAAGCACGCTCTCATCATAGCTTTGTCGGTCTGCGAAGTAACGCTGAATCAGCTCGAATTCTCGACTGCTAGGCTGCGACCCTCTCTGTATCAGTTTACTGAGGCGAACATGTTCACTGAATGCTAACTTGTCAAGTGTTCCATTGATGAATTTATAACTGTCAGGATTACCAAACTCCCGGGAGAGTTCAATGCATTCATTCGTAATTACTTTCAGCGGCACATCATATTCGCAAGTCATCTCATACACACCGAGACGCAAAATAGCGCGTTCCACCGGGTCGATCGTGTCAATTTTCCAGTGAACCACCTTCGAAATAATTTCATCCAGCTGCGAAATCTTGGGTGGAATTGATTTGAGCAGTTTTTGAAAATAAACCAGGTCGCCCTTTAGCAATACATTCGAATCAATCAGAATCTGATCATCGACTTGATTGACGGACTGGTTCTGGACATCCCAGGAATACAGGTATTGGACGGCACCCAGCCTTGCGTAGTGCCTTGCTGAAACAGTCATTGGATTGGGGCTTTTTAGCCTTGACGGATTTCGGCTACAGCGTAGAGAGAACGCAAGGTACCGATTGCCGCCTCGCGTCCCTTATTTTTCTTCATGTCATCGATGTCTGAACGTTGCTGGGCTTGAGCATAGTTCTCGACCGTTAACACGCCAAAGCCTACGGGAATGGTGAAGTCCATACTGACGGACATCAATGCCGCGGAACTCTCCTTGCACAGAAAATCGAAATGCGAGGTTTCACCGCGAATAACACAACC
>CAZYSR010000240.1:0-5822 GCA_964649525.1 uncultured Gammaproteobacteria bacterium | reverse complement strand
TGGTTTGGGTGCATGCTAAAAACGGCGAATTGGACCGCGTGAACAGTGGTTATGGTATTGAACGCTACGAAGTCATGTATAACGAATTTGTAATTGTCGGACCCGAAACAGATCCAGCGGAAATCGGCGGTTTGACAAATCTTGGTGCTGCGTTCGAAAGAATCGCACATTCAGGAGCACTGTTTGTATCACGTGGAGATGACTCTGGGACCCACAAGAAAGAACGCCAGATTTGGGATGAAGTTAGTATTGAGCCGAATGGCGATTGGTATAAAGAAGTTGGACTCGGCATGGGTCGATCGCTGCAGATTGCGGACGAGTTGAGAGCCTACATTCTGACTGACAAGGGGACCTGGTTGGCGCTGAAACGAAAGCTGTCTTTGCCAGTACACGTACAAGGTGCGAGTGATGGTCGTAATGATTACGGAATTATCGCTGTCAATCCGGAGAAACACAGCCATGTTAATTTCGAGGCGGCTGAGCAATTCATCGACTGGATTCGAAGCGATGAGGCAAAGACGGTAATTTCCGGGCATAAGGTTGAAGGTGAGCAGTTGTTCTATGTCATCGAATAGTTGATCTGTAATTGGCAAATCTGTTAACTGTAAATATTTCGACAATCATTCTCAGCTGTGCTTTCTAATCCAAAACCAGTTACATATTTGAAATGGACGGCCTGATTGGTGCAAGCGCAGAGGCACTACGTCTTCTATTCACCGGTGATCGGGAAATTTGGGAGATTGTTGCCATCTCGTTTTCGGTCTCTTTTCGCGCGATTCTCTATATCGTTCCATTAGCGATTCTGTGCGCATTCGCGCTGGCGTATGGAAATTTTCCAGGTCGGCGGGCACTGATAACTGTTGTTAATGCTTTGGTAGCGCTACCGGCAGTTGTTGTCGGATTACTTCTCTATATGCTTCTATCCAGTTCAGGCCCATTTGGTGGGTGGCGACTTTTATTTACTCAGGGTGCTATGATCATCGGGCAGATGATTTTGGCTTTTCCGCTGCTGGTTGCCATGATTCACGTATCGCTGCAAGGTGTCGATCTGAGCGCATGGCAGACAGCTCGTACGTTGGGAGCCGGCATTTTCCGGGCAATGCTCACCATTATGCGCGAGGTTCGATTTGGTTTAATTGCAGCCATCGTTGCTGGATTTGGCAGGGTCGTCTCTGAAGTCGGCTGCTCAATTATGGTTGGCGGAAACATTCTGCATCACACGCGCAACATTCCCACTGCAATTGCACTGGAAACCTCAAAGGGTGAGTTTGAACAGGGTATCGCGCTGGGGGCTGTGCTAATCACGTTGGCATTGGCGCTCAATTTCGCAGTTGCAACAGTGCGAGGCAGAGATATGGCGAGACATTGAATATGAGTCGATGACGATGAATAATCTACCGGAACTCATCACCATTCAAAATGTTCAAAAATTCATTTCTAATCGGATGGTGCTGGACATTGATGAACTGGTTGTCTACCAGAGTGAATGTGTTGTGGTCCATGGCCCAAATGGTTCAGGTAAATCAACTTTGCTGAAAATCCTTGCCGGATTGATGACACCCGACAGTGGTGTTGCAACCACGAATGGCGTAGCCCGACCCTGGCGTCAGGCAATTCGCGAATTTCGCGCGAATGCGGTTTACCTGCACCAATCACCGTATCTGTTTGACCGCTCGGTAGAAGACAATATCGCCTATGGGTTAAGGTTTCGAAATCGCGCGCCGACAGACCTGATTACTGAAGTACAAAGCGCGATGGAGTGGGCGGGGCTTAATCATCTCGCAAAACGCAATGCTCGAGATCTCTCAGGCGGTGAAAAACAGCGCGTGGCGCTAACCCGGGCCAGAATTTTGAAGCCAAAGTTGTTGCTTTTGGATGAACCAACAGCCGCCATGGACAGAAATTCACGGAATCAGACGTTTAGTCTGATTCGCGATCTTGCGAGTGGAGGTAATGCGGTATACATTGCAACACATGAAGCGGCCGACCTATATCAGCCGGATCGGGTCATACAACTTGATTACGGTAAATTAGTCAACTAAAGCAGGGCTTTTCTTGAAAAATGATTGATGCGGCACAGATTAGTGGCATTATTCTTGCAGGTGGTCAGGCTCGACGTATGGGTGGAGTCGACAAAGGGCTGGTTGAATTCAACGGTAGGACGATGTATGAGCGTATCAGTAAATTGCTTGCTCCTCAGGTTAAAGAAGTGTTGGTGAATGCCAACCGCAATCATGATCGCTACCAGGCGCATGGTGCCACTGTTGTCGCAGATTACCTGCAAGGGTATTTGGGCCCGCTTGCCGGATTAGCCAGCGGAATGATGGCTGCAAGAACGTCCTGGGTCATTACAGTACCGTGTGACGGTCCATTTCTGAATCAAGACTATGTTTTGCGCATGGCCAGCGAGGTGGTTGAAGACACTAGAATTGTGGTGGCGCGCGACTCAGTCCGATTGCAGCCGACCTACATGCTGGTTGAGACAGCGCTTGTTGATGATCTTAAGTCGTTTCTGGAATCTGGTGAGCGAAAGATTGACCGATGGTTTGTGAAGCACAGTTATCGAACTTGTGACTTTTCAGATTCACCCGATTGTTTTCTCAATATCAATTCCGAACAGGAGCGTCAGCAGGCTGAAGAACGGATGAAGTCAGATGGGCTTACGTAGTATTCCGATTGTTGGCTTTGCGGCATTCAGTGGCAGTGGTAAAACGACGCTGGTAAGTGGCGTCATTCCAGTTTTGCGCGACAGCGGTCTGCGTATTGGTGTGATTAAGCATGCACATCACAACTTCAAAATTGATACGCCAGGCAAAGACAGTTATGAACTCAGAAATGCAGGTGCAGAGCAGGTGTTGATTGCTTCTAGAGAAAGAACGGCTTGGGTGAGAGAGTCCCTCGAAGAGCGGGAGCCAACATTGGAAGAACTGCTAAAGATTTATGCGGGTCAGGGACTTGATTTGATCATTGTTGAAGGTTTCAAACACGAACCATTTACAAAAATCGAAGTTCATCGTTCGACAATCAAACGGCCATTGCTGGCGCGCACAGATTCTCACATTATTGCCGTTGCAACCGACTCACCTGACACTCTAGATGTCAATGTCGAAGTTCTCGACCTGGATAACTTCACAGAGATTGCGCAATTTATTCTTAGGAGGATGCGGAAAAAGACGCTTACTCTTGCATTTCGAGAAAACTGATCAAGCGATCGGGATAGTCTGTAACAATGCCGTCAATTCCGGCAGCATACAGTCTCTGAAATTCGGTTTCAGTATTGGCAGTCCAGCAGTAGACTTTGAGTCCCAGTTTATGTGCTTCGTCAACCAATTCCGCCGTCAGGGTTTGAACATCACAGCTCCACACTTCGCCACCGGCAGCGGCAACCATTTTTGGTACTGACCCTCCGAAGTCAGACAATCGCATGCCTTGGGTTAATTTTCCGTCAAGAGATTCATCAAGGGTGTTGTGCGACGGTATCTGAGAGGTGAGATGCCAGGCATCAAGGCGCGGCACCAGCTTTTGGATTACGTGTGCTATCTGCCAGTCAAACGATTGAATGATTGAAGTTGTTGCAATGTCGAGCCGTTTGATTTCATTCGCGAGCACTTCGGAGAATTTTTCGAGCGGATGTGTTGGTAGCGGTTCCTTAGGAAGAAATTTCGCTTCAATGCAGAAGATAACGTCTTGACCGCTGATGTTCACCAATGAAACTACTTCTTCAAGGGTCGGTATACGGCAGCCATTACGCGAACCCTGATGCGGAAACTGATTCCGGTAGTCAGAGCTCGGTTTGATCATCCCTATGTCGAATTGAAGCAACTCCTCATAAGAGAGATCGCAGATTCTGATTGAATTGTTTTCAATCCAGTTGCCGGTACAATCCCGGGTGATTTCGGGATTTAGTGTAAAGTCATGATGAACAACCACCGCTTCATCTTGAGTAATACCGATATCAAGTTCAATCATGTCGACCTTGAGGTCAATGGCTTTCGCGAATCCGGGTAGACTCGATTCCGGCAACAGGCCCCGGGTGCCACGATGCCCAATCACATGAAATGTCATATCAGATTTATCTGGAATCAGGCGACATTAACCGACGAGAAAACGAGCAAATTCAGCGTTCAATTCCCCATGACTTCTGTACATTTGTCTCTTAAGTAATTGATATTATATGACTCGGCTAGTTATTGGAAGCACTACGAAAGGCATTTCCCGGATTTTGTCAGAAACAGTGTGCTTTGAACAATGAACCGAATCGGTTAATTCGGGTGAACGATTTCTGTTCACTTTTCAAACCAGAACAGCACCTATTTTCAACCGACACCCTGGCTACACCTCAGATGACCATGCCATCCAAACTACCTGATGTGAGTACAAGGTACTGTTGCCCCGTGCCAGAATGTTTGATGACAGAACATTACCGGTGAGAATTACATGGGCTTACTGGTAAGTTTCTACAGAAAAGAATCTAAAATACACAAAATTTTTATTCTGAACCAATTTACACGCATGAAATTCACAGTCGAAATTCCCGATCAAGAGCTTGAAGATTTAATGAAGTTTACACGGGCAGAAACCAAGCATGAAGCTGTCAATTTGGCGATAGTTGACTTTAATCGTCGTATGCGTATGTCAAACTTGATACGCCATGCAGGCACCTGCGATAACCTTATTACTCCAACTGAACTTCAGGTGCAACGTCGTCAATCATGATACTGGTCGATTCGTCAAGTTGGATTCAGTTCCTGGCAAACAGACAAGAGAGCAGGATTGGATTCGCGCGATGAAATACATCTTGCTTGAAATCAGGGACAGATGTGAACTAATTGCAAAGATAATCTCGAAAAAATTTATTGGCCACATTCTAGAGTAGAGTATTTGATCATTCGAACGGTGTGCTTGGTTAAATAGTCATTGTTTTTTAGTCCAGTAATTCCATAACAAATGAGTAATTCACAAGGATTTCAATTTCTTGAGTCGCGAGGCATCAACCTATTCCACGCTTTTGATACACCCGACATTGCTGGAATAATTGGCAATGCCGTCCCTGATTTGGATTTGAGTCCTTATCCCACAACGGTTCTGACCGCACATGCAGGGTACAAGTTCTGGCAATCAATGAAACAAGAGGGAATTCAAGGAGATGATCCGGTGGACCGGTATAGTGTATTGCTAGCACAGGAATACGCGGAAAGATATCTGAACTGTCAGGTAGAAATTCTCTATCCATCCGACTATCCGATTTCACTGATGAGTATTGCCGAAAAGGCTGGCTGGAACTATGTGACTCCAATGGGTATCAGTATCCACCCGCATTATGGCACCTGGTTTGCCTACCGGACATTGTTTTTGATCCAGACACAGTTAACTCCAACACCGCGACTTGTAGCTGAGCATCCTTGTGAGTCCTGCATGGACAAGCCCTGTCAAACTGTCTGTCCCTCTGGCGCGGTTACCGAGATCGGTTCATTCAATCTTGAAGCCTGTGCGCGTTACAGAATTCGGGACGAGTCACCTTGTTCGTATCAATGCCAGTCGCGCAATGTATGCCCGGTCGGAGCGGAGTACCGATACGTTCCTGAACAGATGAAATATCATTACCGGCGGTCAAGAAATACGATGAAACGTTATTTTGGTTCTGAAGCAGGAAATTAATGGAGGCGGTCAGTTCAATGTATTTTGAAGAATACAAAGTGGGTGACAAGTTCAAGAGTTCGGGTGTAACTTTTACTGAAAGTGGCATCATTGATTTTGCAATCAAATACGATCCACAACCCTTTCACATTGATGTTGAGGCAGCGGCAGAATCGCAATACAAA
>CAZYSR010000239.1:0-4549 GCA_964649525.1 uncultured Gammaproteobacteria bacterium | reverse complement strand
ATTTTATTGTTATCAATCAGATACAAAACTTTCTTCTCTCGTTAACGGGACACCAGTGGGTGCTCGTATGTTTTCTGGTTGGAGATGGGAAATTGTTGGTTCTATGATTGAGTCTTGGCTTGAAGCGAATAATTTGATGTGTGGTAAGCTTCCTAAACCACTCGTACCGGAATTTCCGAAATAATTTCACGCCATTTTTGTGGACCGGTAATGTGTACCGAATTACCGTTGCTATCCACTGCAACAGTTACAGGCATGTCCTCAACTTCAAATTCATAAATTGCTTCCATGCCCAAATCCTCAAAAGCGAGTACTCTGGCGGATCGAATTGCTCTTGAAACCAGATAAGCTGCACCGCCTACTGCAATGAGGTAGACTGCTCCGTGTTTTTTGATTGCAGCCAGGCCGTCAGGTCCGCGTTCCGCTTTGCCAATCATCCCGATCAATCCAGTTTTCTCAATTAGCTCGTCCGTATACATGTCCATTCGGGTCGCTGTTGTGGGTCCCGCAGGCCCAACCGCTTCTTCACCAACCGCATCAACCGGACCAACATAGTAGATGAATCGACCATTAAGGTCAACACCGCCTGGCAGTGATTCGCCACGGGCAAAATACTCCAACATTCGTTTGTGAGCAGCATCTCTACCGGTCAGAATATTTCCCGAAATAAGTAGTGTTTCACCAATAGTCCAGCTTCGAATGTCGTCCTTTGTTACCGTATTGATATTGACACGGCGTGCACCTGTAGTGTCCTGCACGATTTTTGGCCATTGGTCGAGAGAAGGAATCGGTAACTGTGCCGGTCCGGTGCCGTCCAGACTAAAGTGAATGTGCCGGGTAGCTGCACAATTCGGAATCAGACCCACAGGTAGGGATGCAGCATGTGTGGGATATTCCAAAACCTTTACATCGAGCACTGTAGTGAGACCGCCCAAGCCCTGGGCGCCAATTCCCAGTTGATTAACCGCATCATACAGTTTGATTCGCAATTCCTCTGTTGGCGAGTTCGCTCCCCGTTCGAGTAATTCATGAATATCAATTGGGTCCATCAGAGCTTCTTTTGCAAGGACAACGGATTTTTCAGGTGTACCGCCGATTCCGATTCCAAGGATTCCTGGAGGGCACCAGCCAGCCCCCAGTTTCGGTACAGTATCCAGCACCCAATCTACAATATTTTGGCCAGGATTGAGTACAGTCAGCTTGGCTTTGTTTTCCGACCCACCGCCTTTTGCCGCCACTGTAATGCTGACTTCATCCCCTTCGACCAGTTCCGTGTGCAGTACGGCTGGGGTATTGTCTCGAGTGTTCTTGCGAATACCCCACGGTGGATCGACTACCGAGGCTCGAAGGGGATTGTCTGGATTCAGATAGGCTTGTCGAACGCCTTCGTCGACCAATTCTTGCAGCGGGCGATCAGTATCCCACTGAACGTTCATACCAACTTTGGCAAATACCACAACCACGCCGGTGTCCTGGCAAATCGGACGATGCCCTTCGGCTGCCATGCGAGAATTGATCAGAATCTGGGCGATGGCGTCTTTGGCTGCAGGTGACTTTTCGCGCTCATAAGCAGCGGACATTGCGCGCACGAAGTCTGCTGAGTGGTAGTAAGAAATATGTTGTAAGCTATCAGCGATGCTTTGGATCAAATGATCTGCTGAAATTCTTGCCATAGACAGATGTATCCCGATAAAGTGGAGTTTGACAGTATTTTATTGGGACAGTATGCTCCAAACAATGTTCTAAGCATAACTGGAAGTGCAAGCGGAGAAAGAAAGGTTGTTTTAATTGTTGCTGGCTGTACTTTTCAGGGCTGATCGAATGCGTTGAAATCTCTCGTCTATTGATTCGAGGTGTTCTTCAGGGACAGGTCCGGTCAGCCAATACTCAATCAGTAGATTTTTAATTTCGTCCTCTGGGTTCGATCGTTCCGCTCGTTTCGTCATGACCTCATTGAGACGCATAACGTTGAACTGCATTCGCTCCTTGGCGAACGCCGGTGGAGAATCGAGATCAGCCAACACCTCAAGCTGCAGACAAATGCTCTTCTTTGATTCCAGGTTTTGGTTTGTCTGATCGACAAACTCTGCATCGTCTGCTGAACCACCTTCCAACATGTCGCAAGCTGCAGCATACCGATCTTGAATGCGAGTTTCAAACGGCCCGCAATTGTCTGAAATGCTCTCCCATTTCAGCTTACTTTCATCAACAACTGAATTTGAATTGCTTGAATATCGAGCTCGTTCTAGTGAATCACAGATCTGAGCCTTACTGTTGAGCAGTTGAAACAATGATTCAAGCTTTAAATTTTCAGCTTGTTTGGACAGTTTCTTGAACTTGGCAACTTCATTGTTAAATTCAGCTTCAAGCGAGTCGGATTTGCCTTTTCCAGAGTAAGTCGTTTGTCTCCAACGTCTTTGAATTTCTGATACTCTCGCAGCGGATTCCTGAATATCAGCGTGTGAAAGTTGATTAACGGATCTAATCTCACTGATCAGCAACTGCCTCTGTTCTGTGTTCTTCTTTCTCTGATTATCCCTTTCTTTGTGCATCTCTGCGCGTCGTTGAAATTGCCGGTCGCAGGCACTTTTAAAGTCCATCCAAAGCTGGTTTTCCTTCTTTTTGCGGGTACGGACAGCAACTGTTTTCCATTCAACTTGGAAGGACTTTGCCTTATCAATGGCAACCTTGATGTGCTGTGCATCAAGTTCATTCGCTTTTCGGATCAGTTCCTGACGAAAATGAACACCTCTTTCGCGTTCTCGTTCAAGATGTGGCGCAAACTTACTGATCACTTCGTCAAATCGAACGTTTGTGACATCCCAGTCCTTTTTGTTTAATGGAACAGCAGCTTTCCATTGATTCTTCGCCTGTCGAATCGCATCTACAATAACTTCCCAGTCGGGTTTGTGTCCCCAGTCCGTCGAATCATAGAGACTTTCAAGATCTGCACAGATTTGATTTCGGACCTTATAGTTTTGTTTCCTCTGCTTCTTTTGGTTCTTGAAAAAAGCTCTACATGGAGCGAATGCTTCGTTGTAAGCATCCGAAAAACTCTCCCGAAGTTTTTGGTTAGGAAAGTCACCAGTCTTGTTCCACTTATTCCACTGGTCGCGAATCGCTTTCAGTTTTGCGTGAAGGTCTTTTGGATGCTCTTCGGAATTCTTGAGTGCGATAAGTTGATCAATCAGCCCCTGGCGAGCCTGATTCATCCCCCAATTGCGCCATTTTTTTAGATTTTGAATCTCGAAACTGAGTTCATTCAGGTTCTTCTGTATTTTTTTGCGACTGACTGGCTTGTAGTCGATATCATCCAACTTTCTGAGCCTCGCCTGGCACTGCTCGTAGAGGGAAATACACTCTCTCAACTGTCCATCTTCGAGTGCCTTTCTCAGGTCTTTTACGAGACTCTTGATATGTTTATACAGATTGTCCGGATCTAAAGAACTGCTCTCTGACTCAGCACCATTGGCATCACTATCCAATGATTCTGAACCGGAATCCTCAGATGCAACCGGCACATTAGGTTTGGAATCGTTCGATTCTGTAGTAGTGTGTGTTGCGTCAATCACATTGGTTGAATCCACTTCTTGTAGATCCTCCGTGGGAGCGACTGATTCATCAGACTTTGAACTCAAGCTTTCGGAGTTGGCTGGGGCGTCTGATTGATTGTTTGAATCCTTGGGATTGTCGATATCGCCAACCATTGCAAATTAACATTGATTGTAAAGATAGAAAAAGGCGTTGAATTGCGAACGCCCGATTCTTGGTGGTGAAATTAGGTGGTAGATGCTTTGCGCTGCAATTTTAATGAAACACTCACGAAACTTCAACATCGACCGCAGATTTGGCCAGTCGACTTTTCTTGTTTCGAGAGCATAGATTTTAATGTAATTTAATCGAAGGGAAGAAATTTGTGGTTTGAGCGGATGACAGCCATCGTAACTAATCGAATTCGATGAGAAGTCTCGTCTGGATTCCATTGACTGAACACGAAGCGGGTTTGCAGGAAACTCAGCACGCAAGGTGTTGGTAGACGGGCAGTTAATTTCGACATAAAAACTAGTTCGTTCGATCAATGCCTCGATGCAATGCACCCGAGCCAAATTTTCGGTTGACATCGTCCATTACGTCGTCAATTTTCTTCTGACGTTCCGAATCGTCAAAATCTAACAGTGACTGGACTTTATCGGCTGCCTGTTCCAGCGAACTGAGTTGAACGCCAATCAGTCGGATTTTAAAATCACCATCCAGTGTTTTTCGAAGTAGGTTTTGGACACTTTTCCAGATTACCTGAGTGACATCGGTGGCATCTGATAATGTCAGGTGTCTGGATAGCGTTTTAAAATTTGAATCTCTTAACTTGATTCCAATTGTTCTCGCACGCAAATTCTTTGTTCTCAGTCGGGCTGCGATTTTTTCAGTTAACCCCAGCAAGGTGTTTTCAAGGTGATCGAAATCCTCAACATCGACTGAAAATGTCGTTTCTGTTGATATCGATACGGACTCCCTATCCGGTACAACTTTTCGAGAGTCCTCCCCTCTAGCA
>CAZYSR010000238.1:0-3071 GCA_964649525.1 uncultured Gammaproteobacteria bacterium | reverse complement strand
CTGCCGTTTCGCGGATTGATTGCAAACTGAACATTAGACCCGCCAGTATCAACACCAATCACTCGCATGATCGCGATACTTGCATCTCGCATTCGCTGATATTCCTTATCTGTTAGCGTTTGAGCAGGTGCAATCGTGATCGAGTCGCCAGTATGGACTCCCATGGCATCGAAATTTTCAATTGAACAGACAATAATGCAATTGTCGCAGCGGTCTCGAACAACTTCCATTTCATACTCTTTCCAGCCCGCGATACTTTCTTCAATCAACAACTCGCTGGTAGGTGAAGCAGCAAGTCCGCGCATGCATATCTCGGTGAATTCGTCTTGGTTGTATGCGATACCACCACCGGTTCCACCGAGGGTAAACGAAGGGCGTATGATTGCGGGAAAGCCAATTTCATGCAAAACTTCATACGCCTGTTCTAAACTATGAGCTAAAGTGCCCCGAACCGATTCAAGCCCAATTTGATCCATGCAATCACGAAACTTTTCTCTATCTTCCGCTTTATCGATCGATTCCCTCGTTGCACCGATTAATTCGACACCGTAGTTTTCCAATACCCCTTCACGCACTAAATCCAATGCACAGTTCAGTCCTGTTTGTCCTCCCATTGTGGGCAGCAAGGCGTCTGGCTTTTCTTTGCGGATAATTTCTGCTACAGACTGCCAGCGTATGGGTTCAATGTATGTAGAATCCGCGAATTCTGGATCGGTCATGATTGTGGCTGGATTTGAATTCACCAAAATGACTCGATAGCCTTCACTACGAAGAGCACGACACGCCTGCACACCTGAATAGTCGAATTCACACGCTTGTCCAATAATGATTGGACCGGCACCGATGATCAAAATTGATTCAAGATCAGTTCGCTTCGGCATACTTCAATCTACCGTGTTTATGTTGTTGCATCAGTTCAACAAACCGGTCAAAAAATTGGGCCCCACAATCGCGTGGTCCGGGACTAGCTTCCGGGTGCCCTTGAAATGAAAACGCTGGATACCTCGCGTGCTGAAGTCCCTGAATCGTACCATCGAATAACGATCGGTGCGTTACGATAAGGTCGGCTGGCAGACTCTCATCGTCAACTGCAAATCCATGATTCTGACTGGTAATCATGATTTCGCCTGTAAACAAATCCCTGACTGGGTGGTTTGCACCGTGATGGCCAAATTTCATTTTTTGAGTTCGTGCACCGGCTGAAAGTCCAAGCAGTTGATGACCCAAGCAGATACCGAAAACTGGAACACCACTCTGAAACATTTCTCGAATAGCCTCGATTGCATAGACACAGGGTTCAGGGTCTCCTGGGCCATTTGATAAAAAATATCCATCGACATCTTTATCTAATGTGGTGAAATTCGTTTGTGCCGGTACCACAGTAACCGAACAGCCTCGGTCTGTCAGCATACGCAAGATATTCTGTTTAATTCCAAAGTCATAGGCGATAACTTTAAGCGGTTTTCTATCAGGGTATTCAATACTAATTGTCTCTTCGTCAAACACTTTGTACGATCCAGCTTTCCAGTCATATCTCTCTTTTGTCGATACAACTTTGGCTAAATCCATACCTTTCAGACCGGCAAACGCTCTTGAATTTTCAACTGCTGTTTCATTGACATCGTCGCCGCACATCAGGCAGCCATTCAACGCACCTTCAGTTCGAAGCATGCGCGTTAGTTTCCTGGTATCTATGCCGTATATTCCCGAAACCTTCCTTGCTTTCAGAAACGCATCTAGAGAAAATTCTGAGCGCCAGTTACTGATCCGTTTTGGAAGGCTCTTGATGACCAATGCAGATGCGTGCAAAACATCTGCTTCGACATCAATGTCATTTGCACCCACATTGCCAATTTGCGGGTGTGTGAGTGTGATAATTTGGAGGGCGTATGATGGGTCGGTAACGATTTCCTGATAACCTGTTATTGAGGTATTGAAGATTACTTCACCGATGGCGGTATCCGTACAGCCGAAAGAATAGCCTTGAAAAATGGCACCATTTTCAAGTGCCAGAATTGCTTTTTCAGTCAATATTTACCTGCCTTTCAATCAGCCTCAGGTACATAATTTGAACTACACTCGCAGTTTGGCAACTGTGATCGAATCAATTGCATTTGATTTATTGCTAAAAATTTGATAAGTTAAACATCTATGGACTATCTAGAAGCCCAGTATTTCTGTGATTTTCCGCTAAGGCTACATCCTGTTAGCGAACTATTCATGAATTACTACAATGAGGGACGCATTACAACTGCGGAATTCCTTCGTTACTTTTCTCTTCCAAATTCGGACTATATCGAACTGGCATTCTGTTATGTCAGCATGATCTTATCTGTACCTCAATTCGGCTAATAGTCAGCACGTCCGCTACATTCAATCCAAATTCAGAATATCTGACATTCCATAAAATCCTGGTGGTTGTTTCGCCACCCACTGCGCTGCTCGAACCGCACCGGATGCATAGGTCATTCTGCTGTTTGAACGATGTGTGACTTCAATTCGCTCGCCAGCACCGATAAACATCACTGTATGATCACCAACAATATCACCACCTCGAATGGTTGAAAATCCAATTGATTTTCGTTCTCTTTCGCCAGTCCTCCCATGTCGGGAAAACACACCATCCTCTTTCAATGTACGACCGAGTGCATCTGCGACCACTTCCCCCATTTTCAGCGCGGTACCTGAGGGTGCGTCAATTTTGTGCCGATGGTGAGCCTCAATGACTTCAATATCTACAGAGTCACCAAACGCCTGCGCCGCAGTCTGGAGCAGCTTCAGACACACATTCACACCAACACTCATATTTGGTGCAAGTACGACTGGAAGCGTTTCAGCTGCTCTATGTAGTGTTTCAAGCTGGCTATCTGTAAATCCTGTTGTTCCGATCACAATAGGTTTCCCGGCTTCCACACACTGTTCCGCATGTATAACTGTTGCTTCTGGGAGTGTGAACTCGATCAGCACATCAAAATTATCCTTTGAGAATTGATCTGTGATCAACACATTCTGATTTTCAATCCCTGCTATAGCGCCCGCATCTTTGCCTACCGATGAATTACCTTCATATT
>CAZYSR010000237.1:0-3466 GCA_964649525.1 uncultured Gammaproteobacteria bacterium | reverse complement strand
GGATATTGATTTCTACCTGTCCGGGGGCGTATTCGGGATTGGACTGTTCGATCGGAATGCCGAGATCAATGAGGTGTCGACGCATTGGCCCAACGACATGTTCAAGTTCTGCTGCGCGGGCTAGGTTGTAGACCTGAATGCCTCTGTCTCTTGGCTGTAGAGTCTCCGGGTCTAGCAAATAAAACTCCAGTTCTGCACCTATGTTGACAGTGAATCCCATATCAGCAGCGCGTTCAACCTGTCGGATGAGTGCAATTCTTGGATCAACAGAAAGCGGTTTATGGTCCATTCCTTCCATACGACCCATGCAGATCGCGACACCGGGCTCCCAGGGCGAAGCAACCGGTTGCGTCATTGGAAACATGTGCAGGTCAGGAAAGCCGTTCTCCATGTTCGCACAGGGTGAGTCCCAGATGTCCGAGGTCATGTCCATGACCAGCAAGGCGATAGATAATGCATTGCCTTCCTTGCTTACTCTAGGCCAGTTGTGCACGGGCACGCGTTTGCCGCGCATGATGCCGTTCAAGTCGCCAGCACCCATTGCAATGGTATGTGTATCTTCTGGCAGCACAGAAAAGTCAGTAGTAGATCCGCTATTCATTCGCCGTTTTACCCCCGTCTTACTTGATGCATCAAGATTTTCCGATGTCTTTACAGGTCATGTGTAAAATGTACACTGAATCCAGTATACAGTATTTAGTCTTTATAGTTTATAGCACGAATTTTTGAATGCCATAAATAAATTTTTCGGCCAGAATTTCGGTCGATGTTGCGGGATTTCACCTATAACTCGAAATGGATTGACATCATCTGATCAATAACTCAATGCGTAAGGTTGCGAACAAAAGCGAAGTTGTTGTAGTTGGTGCCGGTATTGCCGGTGTCATGACTGCACTCAGTGTGCGCCGTAAAGGGCATTCGGTCACCTTGATTGATCGCTGGGAACCGGGTCATCCGCGTGCTTCATCGTCTGATTACAGTCGTTTGATTCGTTCCATTCACGGTGCTGATCGGCTCTACACCGAGTGGGTGCGTGAAGCGCGTCTTCGCTGGATGGAGTTGCAGGAAGAAGTCAAGCAGACCCTGCTTGTCGAATGTGGCGCACTGGTCATTGCAACCGAAGGTGATTCAGATTGGGAAGATTCAACTTTTTCCACTTTCGATGAACTTGGTGTGCCTTATTTTCGATTTGGTTCACAGGAACTCGCCTCGCGATTTCCGCAGTTCGATTTCAGAAATGTCAGCTACGGTATTTTTGAGCCGGAATCCGGTATGCTTATGGCACATCGTGCTGTGGTGGAATGTGCACGTCTTTTCGAACGGGAAGGGGGACGAGTGATTCGCGGCCGGGCTCAAACGGATGAATCAGAACGTCTTCACCTTAATGGCCAACCGTTGGAAGCAGATCTCATAATCGTGGCTGCCGGTCCCTGGATCGGAGAAATGTACCGACGTTCGATCGGACCGATTTCCAAAGTTGTTCGACAAAACATCATCTACACTTCATGCCCTGATGCGGATGGTACTTATGAGCATTCGAACATGCCTTGCTGGATTGATCACGGGTATGAAGCTTACGGTACTCCGTCCTATGAAGGAAGTGGGGTAAAAGCAGCAATCGCCTGGGCCGAGGCGATTATTGATTTGGACAATGATGAACGGGTTGTGGACGAAGCCACATTCAACCGGACCCGGAACTACATTCGAAACCGCCTGCCCGGGCTTATCGGGCAGAAAGCAGTCGATCAGAAGGCCTGTCAGATTGCCATGACTCCCGACACTCACTTCATCATTGACTTTCACCCGCAATATGACAATGTTCTCATTGCCGGCGGGTGTTCAGGACATTTATTCAAGCATGGACCGGTATTCGGGGAATTTGCGGCAGGCGTGGGTCTTAGGGAATTCGGTACTGCTGACCGGTTCAAAATTAATACTCGATCGAGACTGGTCGATACGGAATCACCATCTGGTAGATAGATTTTGACAGGAGGTAAGACATGACTCAGTTAAACGATATTCGTGGCATTCCCACCACCGTATCCAATCAGAAAGCACTGGATCTTTATGAAAAAGCGCTGGTTCAGCTGCACTCGTACAAAGGAGACCCTGTTGAGACGGTTGACGAGGCCATTGCGGAGGATCCAGGATTTGTTATGGCACACTGCTTACGAGCGCACTGTGGAAGCGCCATGGCAGATGGTGAATTTTCAGAACATTTGCGTGAATCCCTGGCTGGTGCAGAAGCGGTTGCGGATCGTGGTGATGACCGCGAGAGAAGGCATGTTGCAGCCATCCGCGCCTGGCTTGACGGCAACTTCAAAAAATCAGTCGACACACTTGAGTCAATTTTGATTGACTGTCCCCTGGATATTCTTGCGCTGCAGATTGCACATCTGAGCGATTTCTATCTTGGTGATGCCAACAATCTTCGCGACCGGGTTGCGAGAGTTTTGACTGCCTATGATGAATCAACTCCGGGTTATGGTTATCTTCTGGGTATGTATGCATTCGGACTGGAGGAATGTAACGAATACGCTAGGGCTGAAGAGATTGGTCATCAGGCACTTGATATCAGTGCTGGTGATGTTTGGGCTATACATGCAGTCGCCCACGTGCTGGAGATGCAGGGTCGACAGCAGGAAGGCATTAATCTTTATGAATCGAGAGAAACCGACTGGGCACCAGACAACGGTTTTGCGGTACACAACTGGTGGCACCTGGCGCTGTTTTATCTCGATTTACAGAACTATGAACATGTTCTTGAGATTTATGACGCGTCCATTGCCGATGGAACTGTTGCGCTGGAAATGCTGGATGCTAGTGCACTGCTGTGGCGATTGAAGCTGATGGAAGTCGATGTTGGAGACCGGTGGGTGAAACTGGCCGATAAATGGGAAGAGACGATTCCGAATACAGGGTTTTATCCTTTCAACGACTGCCACGCAATTATGTCATTCATTGGCGCGGGCCGTGATACAGCGACCAAAGAAATGATGGACCGCCTGAATCGATATGCAGAGGGTGACAACATGTCGGCATGGATGGTGCGGGAAATTGGACTGCCCCTTGCAAACGCCCTGACTGCCTATGGGCGAGGTGATTACGCTGAAACAGCAGGCCTGCTTGCTGATATTCGTTATACGGCGAACCGGTTTGGCGGCAGCCACGCACAACGAGATTTGATATCTCAAACGTTGATCGAAGCGGCCATTCGCGCAAACCAGTTAAACTTTGCGCGGGCACTCTTGTCTGAGCGGGCGCGGCGAAAAGATACCGCTGCATTGACCTGGCAAAATACGGCACGAGTGCTTGAAGGATTGCGGCTTCAGGAAGAGGCGGAAAACGCTCACCGCCGTGCGAGTGCGCTACTCAACTGATAAAATTCGCACTTCAACTTCTGAAGTGCCGGTGTAGCTCAGTCTGGCAGAGCAGCTGATTCGTAATCAGCAGGTCGGAGGTTCAA